>NZ_JAELTZ010000255.1:0-252 GCF_016429115.1 Aquitalea sp. ASV15
CCCCCCCCCCCCCCCCCCCCCCCCCCCCCCCCCCCCCCCCCCCCCCCCCCCCCCTTTTCAAGCAGAAGACGGCATACGCGATCCTTGTTAATGTCTCGTGGGCTCGGAGATGTGTATAAGAGACAGCTGCTGACCAATGCCGCGGCACCGACCAGCCTCACCATCGCCAGCGGACCACCGGGCAGCGTATTCGAGAAAACCGCCTTGCGTTATCAGGCCATCCTGGCGCGCGAGGGGGTGAAGGTAAAGATA
>NZ_JAELTZ010000040.1:0-37227 GCF_016429115.1 Aquitalea sp. ASV15
GTGCCACCCTGGCCAGCGCCCACGCTGGCAGCCGCGCCCTGTCGGGCTTCAACAGCCTGACGCTGAGCGACAGCGACTACACCCTGACTGGCGCGACCGGCAGCATGACGGTCAACCCGCTGGCGGTCACCCTGACCGGTAGCCAGACCTATAACGGCACGAACGTCGCCCAGGGCAGCAACCTGACGGTCAGCAACCTGATCGAAGGGGACAGCGTCACCGTTGGTGGCACTGCGGCTATGGCCGGGAAGGTGGTCGGCAGCCAGCAGTTGACCGCCCTGGGCGGCTTGAGCCTCAGCAATGCGGACTACACCTTGTCTGGCGGCACCGGGAGCCTCGCCGTGGTGCCAGCAGCGCTGACGATTACGGCGGCGAATCAGACTGTCACGGCCGGTACGCCATATGTGCTGTCGGGTTACACCACTTCCGGGCTGTTCGGGAGCGATACGGTGTCCAGCCTGACCGAAACCTTGCCTGGCGGGGCGACGTCCACTCTGCCGCAGACTCCGGCTGGCAGTTATGTGATTACCGCTTTCAATGCCACCGGCAGCGGCCTGTCTAACTACAACATTGCCTACCAGCCGGGGGTTCTAACCATCAATCCTTTGCCCGCGATCAGCGTGCAACAGCTGCCTGCTAACGGCGAACACAGCAACGCCTCCAGTTTTTCGACCCCGGTGATCGCTTTCAACCAGGGGGCTTCCACTTTCAATCCGCCAGCGCCGTCTGGCACCAGCGGGGGGGCCGAGACCGAGGGGACTGCGACGCACAATGCGCCGGCTGGCAATGGTGGTAATGGTGGCATTGGCAACAGCAAGGGGGAGACGTCCAGCGGTGTGGTCCAGACCGGATCCGGTGGTGGTTCCAGCGGCAATTTGCAGTTGGCTCGGCAGTCTGGGGAGCAGATGACAGGCTCACCCTATCCGGATAATCGCTATGTTGGCGATGCGATTCAATTCATGACTCAATAAGCGGAAAGATAATAACAATGCATACCATCAGGCCATTGGTTTGGGGAAGTGTCTACGTAACCGCGGGGTGCCTGTTGACCATGACGGTGGCTGAGTTCGCAGCCGCGGCACCGATCGAACTTAATCCGGCACCGGTGCCACAGATACAGCGGCAAATGATACTGCCGCCCAATGTGGTGCCGGGAGCAGAGGACGCGACCCCGCTGGGGGCGACATTGACCGGCATCGTGGTGCTGGGCGCCGACGATATGCCGGTGCCCGCAACGGCTGAAGGCATAGACGCCAGCCGCGTGGCACGGCTTGATACGCCGGATGGCAAGGCCGTTCTCAGCCCCTGGCTTGGCCGTCCGCTATCCCGAAAGCTGATTGCCGAAATCGAGGCGTCCATTGCCCGTTATTACCGACAACGCGGTTTTCCGTTTATATCGCTGTCCACACCGCCGCAGAACATCGGCAGCGGCGTCTTGCAAATCCGTGTACTGGAATTCATGGACGGCAAGGTGTCGGTACAAGGCGCCTCCGACGCCAGTACACCACATCTGCGCACCTTGATTCGCCAGCAGCCAGGCGCGCCGATCGATACCTATCAGCTGACGGCAGATCTGGACTGGATCAATCGCTATCCCTTCCACCAGGCCCAGGCCGTGTTCACCCCGGGGGCCAGCTTCGGGCGTTCCGATCTGGATGTGCAGGTTACCGAGAGCAAGCCATGGCGTGCTTTTCTCGGCTATGCCAACTCCGGTACTGAAACCACCGGGATGGATCGCTATTTTGCAGGGGCCATGGTGGGTGGATTGCTGACGGCCGATTCCTTGCTGTCCTATCAATACACCACCTCGCATGACGGAGTGGATCCCAGCGGGCATCTGGGGGGCGAGTATGCCCATCAACGCTACCTCAGCCACGGCCTGCATCTGGATCTGCCATTTGCACCGCGCCAGAGATTGGAAGTGACGTTTAACCATGTCGAAACCAATACCAGTTCCAACCCGTTTCTGGTACGCAATTTGACTGACGAACTATCCGCTGGACATCGCTTCAGCCTGTCCAATTTTTCGCGTCTGCCGGGTGATCTGGCTTATGGCGTGGAAGTCAAACGCGAACGCCAAAAAACTTATTTCGGCAACACCGAGGTACTGGATAGCCAGCTTGAGACCGATCAGATTTATTTCAACTGGAACGCGCTGTGGCAAGGGCCGGATAGCAAGACCGGACTCGATGCGACATTGCATGTCAGCCCGGGTGGCCTGAACAGCAATAACACCGACCAGGCGATGAGCTCGTATACCCGTTCACGGGTGACCCAGTCCGACTACCAGTACCTGAATGTGCGTCTGACTCAGCTAAGCAGGCTGCCCAAGTCGTGGAGCCTGAATAATGAGTTGATCGTACAGTTTTCCAGCAATGCGCTGCCCAACACCGAGCAGGCCGGGATCGGTGGCGAGGGACTGGTACGCGGTTATCTGCTCGATGATGGTGCCTATGACTCGCTGGTTGTGAGCCGCAACGAATTGCATCTGCCGGCGTTCAATGTGCTGGGTGGCAATAGCTGGTTGATGCCGTATCTGTTTGTAGATGGCGGCTATGGCCGCAATCAGCACAATGCAGGCTCACAACACGCCTTGTCTGCCGGTATTGGCATGGATTATCAACTGGGGCGGGCACTCAGCGCCTCCGCGTCATATGCTCACGATTTCTGGCAGGCGAGTCAGACACATAGCGGGGACAATGCGCTGGAACTTAGGTTGACGCTAGGTTTTTAGGCCGGCATAACGGCCGTGATGTTGCGGTAACCCAGTGCCAGGATGGGGCTTGCACAGCTCCATCCGTGCCGCTTTCGATGCAGTGCGGTGGCCCTGCGTGCTTAAGCTTGATGCAGCAGTCAGCGAGATATCTGCATTTAGCTGGTCAAATACCAAAAAGCCCCAGCATCTCTGCTGGGGCTTTCGCTTGTTAGCACTTTCTTTTCAGTTTGTGCTCATTTTTTACAAGCACTGCTGAGCAACCTACTGCGTCAGCGGCTGTTTATTCCGGACGCATCTGCGGGAACAGGATAACGTCGCGAATGGACGGGGCGTCGGTCAGCAGCATGACCAGACGGTCAATGCCGATGCCGCAGCCACCGGTGGGCGGCAGGCCGTATTCCATGGCGCGGATGTAGTCGGCGTCATAGTGCATGGCTTCGTCGTCGCCAGCGTCCTTCTGGGCTACTTGCGACAGGAAGCGCGCGGCCTGGTCTTCCGGGTCGTTCAACTCGGAGTAGCCGTTGGCATGTTCGCGGCCGACGATGAACAGCTCGAAGCGCTCGGTGATGGACGGGTCGGCATCCGAGCCACGGGCCAGCGGGGACACTTCCACCGGGTAGTCGATGATGAAGGTGGGGTTCCACAGCTGGCCTTCGGCACATTCTTCAAACAAGGCCAGTTGCAGGCTGCCCAGGCCCGGAGCCGGCGGCAGCTTGCCACCCAGGCGCTTGATTTCGCTGGCCACCCAGGCGGCGTCGGCCAGTTGCTCATCGGTGTATTGCGGGTTGTAGTGCTTGATGGCGCCAACAATGGTGAAGCGGTCGAACGGTTTGCCCAGTTCCACTTCCTTGCCGTTGTAGCTGATGGTGGTGCTGCCGCAGACGGTTTCGGCACAGCGACGGATGATGTTTTCGGTCATCTCCATCATGCGCTGGTAATCGCTGTAGGCTTCGTAAAACTCGATCATGGTGAACTCGGGGTTGTGGCGTGTGCTCATCCCCTCGTTACGGAAGTTACGGTTGATCTCGAACACGCGCTCCAGGCCACCCACTACCAGACGTTTCAGATACAGTTCCGGCGCAATACGCAGGTAGAGCGGCATGTCCAGCGCGTTGTGGTGAGTCACGAAGGGTTTGGCCGTGGCGCCGCCCGGGATAGGGTGCATCATCGGGGTTTCCACTTCCAGATAGCCTTCGCTCACCATCACGTCGCGGATCTTCTGTACGATCTGCGAGCGCTTGATGAAGGTGTTGCGGCTGTCTTCGCTCATGATCAGGTCGGCGTAGCGCTGACGGTATTTTTGTTCCTGATCGGTCATGCCGTGGAATTTTTCCGGCAGCGGACGGATGTTTTTGGACAGCAGGCGCACTTCGCTGGCCTGTACCGTCAGTTCGCCGGTCTTGGTCTTGAACAGCACGCCGCGGATGGCGATGATGTCGCCCAGATCGAAGTGCTTGAACTCGGCATGTTCGGCTTCGCCGACACCATCGTTGGCGATGTAGGCCTGGATGCGGCCACTGCCATCCTGCAGGGTGGCAAAGCTGGCCTTGCCCATGACGCGCTTCAGCATCATGCGGCCGGCAACGGCAACCTCGATCTTCTCGGCTTCCAGAGCTTCCTTGTCTTTACCCGCGTGTTTTTCCTGCAGATCCTTGGCAAAGTGGCTGCGTTTGAAATCGTTGGGGAAAGCGACGCGTTTTTCGCGGATGCTCTTCAGCTTCTGGCGGCGTTCCGCCATGATCTGGTTTTCGTCCTGACTCAGGGATGATGCTTGTTCACGTTCAGACATGATGACTCCGTTGACTACTGCGGTAAGGGCAGGGGGCCATTCCCCCGCCAGGCCTCATCGGCCAACAATTAAGGTTTTACGCTGCTGTAATGCAGGCCGGCAGCAGCTGCCGGCCCGGACGTTTACACGCCCTGTTTCAGACTGGCTTCGATAAAGCCGTCCAGGTCGCCATCCATGACGCCCTTGATATTGCCCACTTCATAGCTGGTACGCAGGTCCTTGATGCGCGACTGGTCGAACACGTAGGAACGGATCTGGTGACCCCAACCCACGTCGGTCTTGGTGTCTTCCAGCGCCTGCTTGGCCTCGTTGCGCTTTTTCAGTTCCAGCTCGTACAGCTTGGCACGCAGCATCTGCATGGCTTCATCGCGGTTGCGGTGCTGCGAGCGGTCGTTCTGGCACTGCACCACGGTATTGGTGGGCAAGTGGGTGATACGCACGGCCGAGTCGGTCTTGTTGATGTGCTGACCACCGGCACCGGAGGCGCGGTAGGTATCGATACGCAAATCGGCCGGATTGATGTCGATCTCGAAGCTGTCGTCCACTTCCGGGTAGACGAATACCGAGGAGAAGGAGGTGTGACGGCGGGCATTGGAGTCGAACGGCGACACGCGCACCAGGCGGTGTACGCCCACTTCGGTACGCAGCAGGCCGTAGGCGTATTCGCCTTCGATCTTCAGCGTGGCACTGCTGATGCCGGCCACTTCGCCTTCGGATACTTCCAGTACGTCTACCTTGAAGCCCTTGCGTTCGGCATAGCGGGTGTACATGCGCAACAGCATGCCGGCCCAGTCCTGCGCCTCGGTGCCACCGGCGCCGGCCTGAATGTCCAGGAAGCAGTTGTTGGGGTCCATCGGGTCGTGGAACATGCGGCGGAATTCCATCTTGGCTACCTTGGCCTCGACTTCCTCCATGTCGGCTTTCACGGCGAGAATGGTTTCGTCATCCTCTTCGCTCTTGCCCATTTCCAGCAGTTCGCGCGCATCGGCGATGCTGGCGTTGATGCTGTCCAGCACCAGGACCACATCTTCCAGCTGCTTGCGTTCGCGGCCCAGTTCCTGGGCGCGCTTGGGGTCGTTCCAGATATCGGAATCTTCAGTGAGGCGGCTTACTTCTTCCAGACGGTCTTTTTTGCCGTCGTAGTCAAAGATACCCCCGAATATCGGTGGCGCGCTCGGCCAGGTTTTCAATCGTGGCCGCGATCTGGTTCAGGACTTCGACTTCAATCATGCTCTTGCTCCAGTGGCAGTCTGTATTAGTAAATTCAAATATGCTTGGCGGTATTGATCAAACACAAAAAGCGCACCAGTTGGTGCGCTTTTCGCTGATCTGGCTAAGGCTTAGCCAAACAGGTGAGCGACAGCTGCGCGCTCTTCTTCCAGCTCGGCCAGGGTGAAGTTCATGCGTTCGCGGCTGAACTCGTCCACTTCCAGACCTTGGACAATCTTGTATTCGCCATTTTCGCATACAACCGGGAAGCCGTACATCACGCCTTCCGGAATGCCGTAGGAACCGTCGGACGGAATGCCCATGGTCACCCACTTGCCATTGCTGCCCAGCACCCAGTCGTGGATGTGGTCGATGGCGGCGTTGGCAGCAGAAGCAGCCGAGGACAGGCCACGTGCTTCGATGATGGCGGCGCCACGCTTGCCCACGGTCGGCAGGAATACGTCACGGTTCCAGGCTTCGTCGTTGATCATGGCTTTTACCGACTGGCCATCGATGGTGGCGAAGCGGTAGTCGGCGTACATGGTCGGCGAGTGGTTGCCCCATACCGCGAGGTCCTTGATCGACGCAACCAGCTTGCCAGTCTTGGCAGCGATCTGCGACAGGGCGCGGTTGTGGTCCAGACGCAACATGGCGGTGAAATTTTTCGGGTTCAGGTCCGGAGCGCTCTTCATGGCGATCCAGGCATTGGTGTTGGCCGGGTTGCCAACCACCAGAACGCGCACATTGCGGTCGGCGTGGTCGTTCAGTGCCTTGCCCTGAACGGTGAAGATGGCGCCGTTGGCTTCCAGCAGGTCCTTGCGTTCCATACCTTTGCTACGCGGACGGGCGCCCACCAGCAGGGCAACTTGAGCGTCCTTGAAAGCGACGTTCGGATCGTCGGTGGCAACCATGCCGGCCAGCAGCGGGAAGGCACAGTCTTCCAGTTCCATCATCACGCCCTTAACGGCGGTCTGGGCTTGCGGCAGGTCGAGCAGTTGCAGGATGACCGGCTGGTCTTTGCCCAGCATTTCACCACTGGCGATACGGAACAGCAGGCTGTAGCCAATCTGACCAGCAGCGCCGGTAACGGCAACGCGAACGGGAGCTTTCATTGGTGGACTCTCCTTTAGATATCCGAGACTGTCTCAAATTGCAGATGTTGCTCTGCACTATAAGTGTGAAGCGAGTGTATCACGGAGTGTAGACCATGTGGGGCTGGATTCCCCATCAGAAATTCTGATAAGCTGCTTGATGTCTTGTGTCTTATATAAGACATCCCTTTACGCTTGATTTATTTGATGATACAAAGCCACTACATGATTGCTAATGCTCCGCGTCGTCAGCCGCTTTATGTGCAGATCAAGCAGTTTTTACTGCGCCGTATCGCCGAAGGCGAATGGCTGGAGCATGATGCCTTGCCCAGTGAATGGGATCTGGCCGCAGAGATGTCGGTGAGCCAGGGAACGGTACGCAAGGCGCTGAGCGAACTGGTGGCGGATGGCTTGCTATACCGACAGCAGGGCAAGGGGACGTTTGTGTCTCCGGTGCTCAGCGACTGGGGAGGCGCCCTGTTGCAGTCGCCCGGGGTGTTCGATGAAATGCCGGACCGGCTCAGTTGTGAGTTTCTGGCCATTTCGCGCATGAATGCCAGCGATGACATGGCGGTGGCGCTGCAGCTGCGGCGGCATGCGCCGATGTTTCGGGTGCGTCAGTTGTGGCGCGGGCAGGGCAGGCCGGTGGCGCTGGACGAGGCCTATCTGCCGGCCGAGCGTTTCGACGGCATGGAGGCGCGCTGGTTTCGTTCGGGTACCGGTGTTTACGCCACCTTGCAACAGCGTTTTGGTGTGCGTGTGGTGGAAAGTCGCGAGCAGTACCGTGCTGTCATGTTGCCACGCGAAGATGCGAGTTTGCTGGGCTTGTCCGGTGCCGCACTGGAAGAGCCGGTACTGAGTGTGCTCAGACTGACCTTTTCGTCAGTTGGTGAGCGGGTTGAATGGCGGCAGCGCTACTGCCTGAGTCGTGATCTGGCGCTGCTGCAAAAGAGCTGCTGATGTCGTCTGCCAGCATGGAAATGTCGCTTGTCCGGCAAAAAACGGGCAGCAGGCAGGTGATTTTTGCTAGAATTTCCAGATCATATTGCCCTGCAGCATCGGGCAGCATGATGTTCAGTATTGAGAGGGACCACCCGGTTTTTACAAGGGCGGACCTTTCAGGCGGGCTTCCAGACAGGGGCCCGGAGATAACCACTTGGTTCAAATACATCCAAGGAAGCCATATGCAGAAGCAACGACCGAAGCACCTGGATCTGGCCACGATCAGACTGCCCATTCCGGGTATTGTCTCGATCCTGCACCGGGTCAGTGGTGTGGCGCTCTTCTTTTCCCTCCCGCTGTTGATCTACCTCCTTCATGGTTCGCTCAGTTCAGCAGAGTCCTTTGAAACCTACCGTGCCGTAGTCGCGCATCCGCTGATGAAGATCATCCTCATCGGTTTGTTGTGGGCCTACATGCATCACTTCTGTGCCGGTATTCGTTTCCTGTTCCTGGATATCCACAAGGGTCTGGAACTGCAAACCGCCCGTGCGACCGCCAAGACTGTGGTGGTGGTTAGCCTGGCCCTGACTCTGATTCTGGGAGTAGCTCTATGGTAAACCGCTCTGTCATCGGCGCTCACTACGGTTTGCGCGACTGGGTCATGCAGCGCGTGACGGCCACCATCATGGTGATCTATACCGTAGCGCTGGCACTGTTCCTGCTGACCATGCCGTCCAGCTATGCCGGCTGGAAAGACTTCTTCGCACAAACCTGGGTGCAGGTATTGACCCAAACCACCCTGCTGGCAGTGTTCCTGCACGTATGGGTGGGCATTCGCGATGTGTGGATGGACTACATCAAGCCCACCGGCCTGCGCCTGGCGCTGCATGCCTTCACCATCGTGTGGCTTGTGTCCTGTTTCATCTATTCCGTTAAAGTTGTCTGGGGGCTGTAATGGGCGTACCTGTTCGTCATTTTGATGCAGTAATCGTTGGCGCAGGTGGTGCCGGCATGCGTGCCGCCCTGCAGCTGTCCGAAGCTGGCCTGAAGACTGCCGTACTGTCCAAGGTATTCCCCACCCGCTCGCACACAGTTGCTGCGCAAGGTGGTGTGTCTGCTTCTCTGGGTAACTCCGAGGAGGATCACTGGACCTGGCATATGTACGACACCGTCAAGGGGTCGGACTGGCTGGGCGACCAGGATGCCATCGAATTCATGTGCCGCGAGGCACCGAAGGTGGTGACCGAGCTGGAACACTACGGCATGCCGTTCGACCGTAACGCTGATGGCACCATCTACCAGCGTCCGTTTGGCGGCCACATGTCCAATTTTGGCGAAAAGCCGGTGCGTCGCGCCTGTGCTGCCGCCGACCGTACCGGTCATGCCATGCTGCACGCGCTGTACCAGCGCAATGTCCGTGCCAACACCCACTTCTTTGTGGAATGGATGGCGCTGGACCTGATCCGCGATGCCGACGGCAATGTGCAGGGCGTGATTGCCATGGAAATGGAAACCTCGGAAATCGTGGTATTCCAGGCCAAGGCCACCCTGTTTGCTACTGGCGGCGCCGGTCGTATCTACGCTTCTTCCACCAATGCCTTCATCAATACCGGTGATGGCCTGGGTATGGCCGCACGCGCCGGCATCCCGCTGGAAGACATGGAATTCTGGCAGTTCCACCCCACCGGCGTGGCCGGTGCCGGTGTACTGATTACCGAAGGTGTGCGTGGTGAAGGCGGCATTCTGCGTAACAGCGCAGGTGAACGCTTCATGGAGCGCTATGCACCGAATGCCAAGGATCTGGCTTCGCGTGACGTGGTCTCCCGCGCCATGGTGACCGAGATCAACGAAGGTCGTGGTTGCGGCCCGAACAAGGATCACGTGCTGCTGGACATCACTCACCTCGACCCCGAAGTGATCATGTCCAAGCTGCCGGGCATCCGTGAAATCTCCATCAAGTTTGCCGGTGTGGACCCGATCAAGGCCCCGATCCCGGTGGTGCCGACCTGTCACTACCAGATGGGTGGCATCCCCACCAACTACCACGGCGAAGTGGTGGTGGATGGCAAGCCGGTCAATGGTTTCTACGCTGCCGGCGAATGCGCTTGCGCCTCGGTGCACGGTGCCAACCGCCTGGGTACCAACTCCCTGCTCGACCTGCTGGTCTTCGGCAAGAGCTCGGCCAACTCGATGATCGACTTCATCAAGGCCCAGCCGCTGGAACTGCCGGAACTGGCTACCGCCGATGTCGAACGCTCGGTTGCCCGCGTGGAACGCCTGAACAAGCAGACCAACGGTGTGGCCGTCAACGACGCCCGTACCGCCATGCAGCGCACCATGCAGGCGCACTGCGGCGTGTTCCGTTTCAAGGACATGCTGGCCGAGGGTGTTGAGAAGATTCTGGAAGTGGAAAAGATGGTTCAGCAGACCGAAATTTCCGACAAATCCAGCGTATTCAACATGGCGCGCATCGAAGCCCTGGAACTGGAAAACCTGATCGAAGTGGCCAAGGCCACCATGATCTCGGCCAATGCCCGGACCGAATCGCGTGGCGCCCACGTGCGTGACGATGCACCGGATACCCCGGAAACCCCGAACGGTCGTGATGATGCCAACTGGCTGAAGCACACCCTGTGGTCGCGCGACGGCAACCGTCTGCAATACAAGCCGGTGAACCTGCAGCCGCTGACTGTCGACACCATCGCTCTGAAGACCCGTTCCTACTAAGGGCTTGAACAAGATGACTACTGAAACCGTCAAATTCCGCATCTATCGTTACGATCCGGACAAGGATGCCAAGCCCTACATGCAGGACATCAGCGTCGAGCTGGATTCCACCGACCGCAAGTTGCTGGATGCGCTGACCAAGCTGAAGGTGAAGGATGACACCATCACCTTCCGCCGTTCCTGCCGCGAAGGCGTGTGTGGTTCGGATGCCATGAACATCAATGGCAAGAACGGCCTGGCCTGTCTGACCGATTTCCGCGACCTGAAGCAACCGATCGAGCTGCGCCCGCTGCCGGGCCTGCCGGTGGTGCGCGACCTGATCGTGGACATGACCCAGTTCTTCAAGCAATACCACTCGATCAAGCCGTATGTGATCAACGACACGCCGCCGCCGGAACGCGAGCGCCTGCAAAGCCCGGAAGACCGTGAAGAACTCAACGGCCTGTACGAGTGCATTCTGTGCGCCTGCTGCTCCACGTCCTGCCCGTCGTTCTGGTGGAACCCGGACAAATTCGTTGGCCCGGCCGGCCTGCTCGCAGCGTATCGCTTCATTGCCGATACCCGCGACACCGCCATCAACGAGCGTCTGGACAACCTGGAAGATCCGTACCGCCTGTTCCGTTGTCACACCATCATGAATTGTGTTGATGTCTGCCCCAAGGGTCTGAACCCGACCAAGGCCATCGGCAAGATCAAGGACCTGATGGTCAAGCGTGCAGTATGACCGCCTACGATCCGATTGAACTCAAACGGATCCGCTGGCGGTCCCGCCGGGGCTTGCTGGAGCTGGATCTGGTGCTGGAGCGGTTTTTTGCCCAGCGCTTCGATTCACTCTCCCCGGCGGAGATCGACGCCTACAAGCGTATTCTCGATTTGCCCGACACCGATTTTCTGGATGTGGTGAACGGCAAGGCTGACCTGGACGATCCGGAAGAGGCCGCCATCATCGAGATCCTGCGGGCTGTCTGAGCCGCAGGATGCAGGGCCCAAAAACGATTACAACACCACAAAACTGACTGGGAGTATTGCTGTGGAAACTAACCGCAAAGTGACGCTCACTTACAACGAGGGCAAGGACAACCTGGAAATGCCGGTACTGTCCGGCACTCTGGGTCCGGATGTCGTCGATATCCGTGCCTTCTCCAAAACCGGCATGTTTACCTTTGACCCGGGCTTCCTGGCCACCGCCAGCTGCGAGTCCGCCATCACCTTCATCGACGGTGATCTGGGTCAGCTCTACTACCGCGGCTATCCGATCGAACAGCTGGCAGAAAAGAGCGATTACCTGGAAGTGTGCTACCTGTTGCTGAACGGCGAACTGCCGACTGCAGCACAGCGCAAGGAATTCGAACGTGGCGTGATGCGCCACAACATGCTGCACGACCAGCTGATGAGCCTGTTCAAGGGCTTCCGTCGTGACGCACACCCGATGGCCGTGATGGTGGGTGTGGTGGGCGCGCTGTCCGCCTTCTACCACGACTCGCTGGACATCACCAATCCGGAGCACCGTCGCATCTCGGCCCACCGTCTGGTGGCCAAGCTGCCGACCATCGCTGCCCAAGCCTACCGCTACAACAAGGGCCTGCCGTTCTCCTACCCGAAGAATGGCCTGACCTATGCGGAAAACTTCCTGCACATGATGTTCTCCACCCCGTGTGAAGAGTACAAGGTGAACCCGGTTCTGGCGCGCGCGCTGGACCGCATCTTCACCCTGCACGCCGACCACGAGCAGAACGCGTCCACCTCCACCGTGCGTCTGGCCGGCTCCTCCGGTGCCAACCCCTTCGCATGTATCGCCGCCGGTATCGCCTGCCTGTGGGGCCCGTCCCACGGTGGTGCCAACGAAGCCGTGCTGAAGATGCTGGATGAAATCGGCAGCGTGGACAACGTGGCCGACTTCATGCAAGGCGTGAAGGACAAGCGCTACAAGCTGATGGGCTTCGGCCACCGCGTGTACAAGAACATGGACCCGCGCGCTGCCATCATGAAGACCACCTGCGACGAAGTGCTGAACGAACTGGGCCTGCACAACGATCCGAAGTTCAAGCTGGCCATGGCGCTGGAAAAGATCGCCCTGGAAGATCCGTACTTCATCGAGCGCAAGCTGTACCCGAACGTGGACTTCTACTCGGGTATCGTGCTGTCCGCCATCGGCATTCCGGTCTCGATGTTCACCCCGATCTTCGCCCTGGCCCGTACCGTGGGCTGGATCGCGCACTGGAGTGAAATGATCGGTGACCCGGCGATGAAGATCGGCCGTCCGCGCCAGCTGTACACCGGCGCCCCGCGCCGCGATATTGTCGACATCGACAAGCGTTGATCAAGCTGTGACAAGTTGGCCGGACTCGTTTCGGCCAACTTTTTAAGCTGTTGCACAGAATACAGTAGCCGGTTTCACGACAGACGCCGACAGAGCGCTGCGGAAAAGAATGGAGACGGATTTGCCTTGCCAAAGCCCTTCTTGCGTCTTTTCCACAACGCTTTCTCCACGCAGCAATGTAGCCAAACGTAGATACGTACGTAGATAACAAAGGGTCGAATAATGATGCAATCCATGTACAGTCATTCCTACCTGTTCGGTGGGAATGCACCGTTCATCGAGGAACTGTACGAACAGTACCTCGCTGATGCGAATTCGGTTCCAGCCGAATGGCGTGAATACTTCGACAAGCTGGCCCAGGCACCGGGCGCAGCCGAGCGCGATGTACCACACATGCCCATCCAGGAATCCTTCATTCAACTGGCCAAGAAACCGGCCAGCGGCCCGCGCAACAGCAGCGGCGGCGAATGGGAAACCATGCAAAAGCAGGTGGGTGTGCTGAAGCTGATTTCGGCCTACCGCGTACTGGGTTCCCGTCAGGCCAACCTCGACCCGCTCAAGCGCATGGACCAGGAAACCCTGCAAGAGCTGGATCCGCACAAGCACGGTCTGACCGATGCCGACATGGCGGTGCAGTTCAATGTGGGCTCGCTGGTGGCACCGCAGAAGCTGCCGCTGTCCGACATCCTGTCGCGCCTGAAGCAGACCTACTGCGGCAATATCGGCCTGGAGTTCATGCACATCACCAAGTCGGATGAAAAGCACTGGGTACAGAAGCGCTTTGAAGGCGACCTGTCCACCCCGCGCTACGATGCCGGCAAGAAAATGCGCATCCTCAAGCAGATCACCGCGGCCGAGACCCTGGAACGCTATCTGCATACCAAATACGTTGGCCAGAAACGCTTCTCGCTGGAAGGCGGCGAATCGACCATCGCTGCGCTGGACCACCTGATCCACAACGCCACTGCCGTTGGCGTGCAGGAACTGATCATCGGCATGGCCCACCGTGGCCGTCTGAACGTGCTGGTGAACACCCTGGGCAAGCTTCCGCGCGACCTGTTCGCCGAATTCGAAGGCAAGGCTGCCCAGCAGATGGCCTCCGGCGACGTCAAGTACCACATGGGCTTCTCCTCCGACATCCCGACGGCCAATGGCCCGATGCACGTGTCGCTGGCGTTCAACCCGTCGCACCTGGAAATCGTCAACCCGGTGGTGGAAGGCTCGGTACGTGCCCGCCAGGACCGTCGCAAGGACAGCGAGCGCAAGTGCGCCGTGCCGGTACTGATTCACGGTGACTCCGCCTTTGGCGGCCTGGGTGTCAACCAGGGTACCTTCAACCTGTCGCAAACCCGCGGCTACGGTACCGGTGGCACCATCCATATCGTGATCAACAACCAGGTGGGTTTCACCACCTCGGATACGCGCGACATGCGCTCCACCCTGTACTGTACCGACGTGGCCAAGATGGTCGAAGCACCGATCTTCCACGTCAACGGTGATGATCCGGAAGCCGTCTGCTATGTGATGCAGGCTGCGCTGGACTACCGCATGCAGTTCAACAAGGACGTGGTCATCGACCTGGTCTGCTACCGCAAGCTGGGCCACAACGAGGGGGATGATCCCTTCCTGACCCAGCCGATGATGTACAAGAAGATTGCCAAGCATCAGGGCGTGCGCGCCATGTATGCCGAGCGTCTGGTACAGGAAGGCGTGCTGAAGGCGGAAGAAGCCGAAGGCATGATCCAGGCCTACCGCGATGCGCTGGACAAGGGCGAGCATGTGGAACAGACCGCGCTTACCAACTACAAGCGCGAACATGCCCTGGACTGGAGCCAGTACATGGGCACCCACTGGGCGCACCCGACCGACACCTCGCTGCCGCGTGCCGACATCCAGCGCCTGACCGAGAAGTTCACCACGCTGCCGGAAGGCTTCAAGCTGCACCCCACCGTGCAAAAGGTGCTGGCTGCACGCAAGGCCATGGCTGCTGGTGAGCAGAATGCCGACTGGGGCATGGCCGAGACCCTGGCCTATGCCTCGCTGGTGACCAATGGTTTCGGTGTCCGCCTGTCCGGTGAAGACTCCGGCCGCGGCACCTTCTCCCATCGTCATGCCGTGCTGCACGACCAGAACCGCGAACGCTGGGACCAGGGCTCCTACGTGCCGCTGCGCAATATGTCGGACAACCAGGCTGAATTCCTGGTGATCGACTCCATCCTGAACGAAGAAGCAGTGCTGGCCTACGAATACGGCTATGCCTGCTCGGCACCGGATCAGCTGGTGATCTGGGAAGCCCAGTTCGGCGACTTTGCCAACGGCGCCCAGGTGGCGATTGACCAGTTCATCTCCTCCGGTGAAACCAAGTGGGGCCGTCTGTGTGGCCTCACCACCATCCTGCCGCACGGCTACGATGGCCAGGGCCCGGAACACTCCTCCGCCCGTCTGGAACGCTGGCTGCAACTGTGTGCCGAGCACAATATGCAGATCGTGATGCCGTCCGAGGCCAGCCAGATGTTCCACATGCTGCGCCGTCAGGTGCTGCGTCCGTATCGCAAGCCGCTGGTGATCTTCCTGTCCAAGCGTCTGCTGCGCTTCAAGGACTCCATGAGCCCGATCGAAGCCTTCACCAATGGCAGCTTCCGTCCGGTGATCGGCGATGCCGTGGTGCAGGATCCGAAGAAGGTGAAGCGCGTGGTGCTGTGTGCCGGTCAGGTGTATTACGACCTGGCTGCCGGCCGCAAGGACAAGGGCATGGAAGACGACATCGCCATCGTGCGTATCGAGCAGTTGTATCCCTTCCCGACCGAGCAGGTGGCCGCCGAGCTGGCACGCTTCCCGCAAGCCAAGGAAGTGATGTGGGTGCAGGAAGAGCCGCGTAACCAGGGTGCCTGGTACCAGATTCGCCATCGCCTGGAAGGTCTGCTGAGCGGCAAGCAGTTCTTGTCGTTCGCTGGTCGTCCGTCCTCTGCTTCGCCGGCGGTAGGCTATATGAGCAAGCACGTTGCCCAGCTCAAGGCCTTTGTCGAAGAAGCCATGACGATTGCCAAGTAAGTACACGCCATCACACCGAATGATATGACGGGGGCAGCACCGCAGCTGCCCCGCTCTGGAGAAGAACATGATTATTGAAGTCAAAGTCCCCCAACTGCCTGAGTCCGTTTCCGAAGCCACGCTGATGACCTGGCACAAGAAAGCTGGCGATTTCGTCAATCGCGACGAAAACGTCATCGACCTGGAAACCGACAAGGTGGTGCTGGAACTGCCGGCACCGCAGGCTGGTGTGATTGTTGAAATCATCGAACAGGACGGCGCCACCGTAGTATCCGGCCAGCTGATCGCCCGCATCGACACCGCCGCCAAGGCTGGCGATGCCCCGGCTGCCGTGGCTGCTGCTCCGGCCGCTGCTGCGCCTGCTGCCGTCAAGGCTGCCCCGGCTGCTGCTCCGGGTGGCGCTGCCATGCCGTCCGCTGCCAAGCTGGCTGCCGAAACCGGCGTGAACCTGGCCAATGTCGCCGGCACCGGCCGTGACGGCCGTGTGCTGAAGGAAGACGTACAGGCTGCTGCCGCTGCACCGTCGCAAGCCGGTCCGGTGCTGGCTCACGCCGGCAACGCTGGCGTTGCCCTGGCCGCTACTCCGGCTGCCGTCAACGTGGCTGCCGTGCTGGGCGATCGTCCGGAACAAAGCGTGCCGATGTCCCGCCTGCGTCAGCGCGTGGCCGAGCGTCTGGTGATGAGCCAGCAGACCAATGCCATCCTCACCACCTTCAACGAAGTCAACATGAAGCCGCTGATGGACCTGCGCGCGCGCTACAAGGACAAGTTCGAGAAGGAACACGGCGTGAAGCTGGGCTTCATGGGCTTCTTCGTCAAGGCCGTGGTGGCCGCACTGAAGAAATACCCCATCGTTAATGCGTCGGTTGATGGCAACAACATCATCTATCACGGTTACTTCGACATCGGCGTGGCTGTGGGCAGCCCGCGTGGTCTGGTGGTACCGGTCATCCGCAATGCCGACCAGCTGAGCCTGGCCGAAATCGAAAAGCAGATCGCCGACTTCGGCAAGCGCGCCCAGGAAGGCAAGCTGACCGTGGAAGAGCTGACCGGTGGTACTTACACCATCTCCAACGGCGGTACTTTCGGTTCCATGATGTCCACCCCCATCATCAACCCGCCGCAATCCGCCATTCTGGGCATGCACGCCACCAAGGAGCGCGCAGTGGTTGAGAATGGTCAAGTTGTCGTGCGCCCGATGATGTACCTTGCCCAGTCGTACGACCACCGCATCATCGATGGTCGCGAAGCGGTACTGAGCCTGGTGGCCGTCAAGGACGCCATTGAAGATCCGGCCCGCCTGATCCTGGACCTGTAATACCGGGTCTGTAATGTCTGTTGGCCGCAAGGAGTCTTGCGGCCACTTTGAATAATGTGAACGGAGAAATAATGATTTTGCCTGACTGGCTGTATGCGGTAGCTTCCATCCTGGCGGGGATCGCCATTGCGGTACTGACCTGGAAGAAGCAGCAACGCGGTATCCGCGAAGACCGTTACAGCCTGGTGGGCAAGCTCATCATTGCCGTGTTCATGATTGCTTTCGGGATCTTGCTGTTCAAGGTCGGTAAATCCTGATCAAGGAAAATCAATGAGCCAACAGTTTGATGTAGTTGTAATCGGTGGCGGCCCCGGCGGTTATGTGGCTGCCATTCGTGCTGCCCAGCTGGGCTTCAACACCGCTTGTGTTGATGCGTTCAAAAACCCGGAAGGCAAGCCTTCGCTGGGTGGTACCTGCCTGAACGTGGGTTGCATCCCGTCCAAGGCGCTGCTGCAGTCCTCGGAAAACTTCCACGCGGTACAGCACGACTTTGCCAAGCACGGCATCACCGTGTCCGGTGCCAAGATGGACGTGGCCGCCATGCTGGAACGCAAGACCGGCATCATCAGCAAGAACGCTGCCGGTATCAGCTTCCTGTTCAAGAAGAACAAGGTTGCCAACATCCACGGTCTGGCTGCCCTCAAGGGCCGTCAGGGCGACAAGTGGCTGATCGAAGTCACCGACAACGGCGCGGTGGTGGATACGCTGGAAGCGACCAATGTCATCATCGCCACCGGTTCCAGCCCGCGTCAGCTGCCGGGCCTGGCCACCGACAACCACATGGTGCTGGACAACGAAGGCGCCCTGGCGCTGACCGCCGTACCGAAGCGCCTGGGCGTGATCGGTGCCGGTGTGATCGGCCTGGAAATGGGTAGCGTGTGGAAGCGTCTGGGCGCGGAAGTGACCATTCTGGAAGCCGCACCGACCTTCCTGGCCGCTGCCGACCAGCAGATCGCCAAGGAAGCCTTCAAGACCCTGACCAAGGACACCGGTCTGGACATCAAGCTGGGCGTGAAGATTGGCGAAATCAAGGCCACCAAGAAGCACGTTACCGTCAACTACGAGCTGAACGGTGAAGCCGTGGCGGCCGAGTTTGACAAGCTGATCGTCTCCATCGGCCGCGTGCCCAACACCGCCGGTCTGGGTGCCGAGGCCGTTGGCCTGCAACTGGACGAGCGTGGCTTTGTTGCCGTGGACGACCACTGCCACACCAATCTGCCGGGCATCTGGGCGATTGGCGACGTGGTACGTGGCCCGATGCTGGCGCACAAGGCTTCCGAAGAAGGCGTGGCCGTGGCTGAACGCATCGCCGGCCAGAAACCGCATGTCGATTTCGGCGTGATTCCGTGGGTGATTTACACCTCGCCGGAAATCGCCTGGGTGGGCAAGACCGAAGAACAGCTCAAGGCTGAAGGCATCGAATACAAGAAGGGCACTTCCGGTTTCGCCGCCAACGGTCGCGCGCTGGGTCTGGGTCAGGCGCAGGGCACGGTGAAGATCCTGGCCGATGCCAAGACCGACCGCATCCTCGGCCTGCACATGATCGGCCCGATGGTGTCCGAACTGGTGACCGAAGGCGTGGTATCGATGGAATTCAAGGCCGCCAGCGAAGACCTGGCACGCATTGTCCACGCACACCCCAGCCTGTCGGAAGTGGTACACGAAGCGGCACTGGCGGCTGACAAACGCGCATTGCACGGCTAATTGCCGTGGGGCCGTGTACAATTCACACGGCCCGCAAGAGGGTATGGGGCAGGACCTGCCGCGAGAACAGGTTCGCCCCGATACATTAGGGTTGAGGAAGCGACCAAGGAATAGAGACGTTGGCCAGACAGGGCCCCGCCATCATTTCCACCGAAAGGAAACCATAGATGAACCTGCACGAATACCAAGCGAAAGAGCTGCTGGCCAAATACGGCTTGCCGGTACAAAAGGGCATTCTGGCCACCACGCCGGAAGAAGCCGCTGCCGCTTATGACCAACTGGGCGGCAAGTTTGCCGTCGTCAAGGCCCAGGTGCATGCCGGTGGCCGTGGCAAGGCCGGTGGTGTCAAAGTGGTCAAGACCCGTGAAGAAGCCGCTGAAGTCGCCAAGAGCCTGATCGGCACCAACCTGGTGACCTATCAGACCGACGCAGCCGGCCAGCCGGTCAACAGCGTATTGGTATGCGAAGACATGTACCCGGTACAGCGCGAACTGTACCTGGGCGCCGTAGTGGACCGTGGCAGCCAGCGCGTTGTGTTCATGGTGTCCACCGAAGGCGGCGTGGAAATCGAAAAAGTAGCCGAAGAAACCCCGGAAAAGATCATCAAGATCGAAATCAACCCGCTGGTGGGCATGCAGCCCTTCCAGGCGCGTGATGCCGCCTTTGCCCTGGGTCTGTCCGGTTCGCAAATCGCTGCCTTCAGCAAGCTGATGCTGGGCGCTTACCAGGCCTTCGTGGAAAACGACTTCGCCCTGTTCGAAGTCAACCCGCTGGCACTGCGTGAAAACGGCGAACTGGCCTGCGTTGATGGCAAGATCAACCTGGACTCCAACGCCCTGTACCGTCACCCGGCCCTGCTGGCCCAGCGCGACAAGTCGCAGGAAAACGAACGCGAAGTGAAGGCTTCCGAATTCGACCTGAACTACGTGGCCCTGGAAGGCAATATCGGCTGCATGGTGAACGGCGCTGGCCTGGCCATGGCCACCATGGACATCATCAAGCTGAAGGGCGGCCAGCCGGCCAACTTCCTGGACGTGGGTGGTGGTGCCACCAAGGACCGCGTGATCGAAGCCTTCAAGCTGATCCTGGCCGATGATTCGGTCAAGGGCGTGCTGATCAACATCTTCGGCGGCATCGTACGTTGCGACATGATTGCCGAAGCCATCATCGCCGCGGTGAAAGAAGTGAATGTGACCGTGCCGGTTGTTGTGCGCCTGGAAGGCAACAACGCCGAGCTGGGCGCCAAGATTCTGGACGAATCCGGCCTGAAGCTGGTTTCCGCCCAGGGCCTGAACGACGCAGCCGAGAAGATCGTTGCTGCCGTTGCTGCGCTTTAATCACCTGCACCGCATAAGGATTTCAAAATGAGCGTATTGGTAAACAAAGACACCAAAGTGCTGGTGCAAGGTTTCACCGGCAAGAATGGTACCTTCCACGCCGAACAGGCGCTGAAGGTTGGCACCAAGGTAGTCGGTGGCGTGACCCCGGGCAAGGGCGGTTCCGAGCATTTGGGCCTGCCGGTGTTCAACACCATGAAGGACGCCGTGCGTCAGACCCAGGCTGATGCCTCGGTCATCTACGTACCGGCAGCTTTTGCCAAGGATTCCATCCTGGAAGCCATCGACAGCGGCGTGAAGCTGATTGTCTGCATCACCGAAGGCGTGCCCACCCTGGACATGCTGTACGTGAAAAAAGCCGTGGACGAAGCCGGCATCCGCCTGATCGGCCCCAACTGCCCGGGTATCATCACCCCGGGTGAGTGCAAGATCGGCATCATGCCGTGGCACATCCACAACCCGGGCCGTATCGGTATCGTGTCCCGTTCCGGCACCCTGACCTACGAAGCAGTGGCACAAACCACTGCCCTGGGTCTGGGTCAGTCCACCTGCATCGGTATCGGCGGCGACCCGATCCCGGGTACCAGCCACATCGACGCCCTGAAGCTGTTCCAGGACGATCCGGATACCGACGCCATCGTGATGATCGGTGAAATCGGTGGTACCGCCGAAGAAGAAGCTGCCGAATTTGCCAAGGCCTACGTGACCAAGCCGGTAGTCGGCTATATCGCCGGTGTGACTGCTCCCAAGGGCAAGCGCATGGGCCACGCCGGTGCCATCATCTCTGGCGGCAAGGGTACTGCCGAAGAGAAGTTCAAGGCTTTCGAGAAGGCCGGCATCGCCTACACCCGCAGCCCGGCCGAAATCGGCAAGACCATGTTCGAACTGCTGAAAAGCAAGGGCATGATCTGATCCCTTGGCGGATAGCTGTACACGACAACGCCACCCTCGGGTGGCGTTTTTTTTATCTGTGCGCCGACCATGGCGCCATCGCTGCCTGGCGAGGGCAGTTTATGGTAGAACTGCAAGGCCGCCTGTTGGTCCGATGAAACTGTCGACCGCTGAATGAGGAGAGGAAAGACCATGCGCAACTGGCTTTGTCTGTTGGTGCTTGCCACCAGCGCCTGCAGCAGTTTCCCCACCCGTGAGGGCTATGCACAAAAGGCGTATTACTGGCAGGGCAAGGACGCCAATGCCCTGTTGGCAGAATGGGGTGCTCCCAGCAAGAGCATGACCATGCCCAATGGCAATACGCTGTATACCTACAGCAAGTCCTATACCCAGCAGCAACCGTATTTTGACAACCGCCGCTTCGAGCCGGGCAGCCGCTTTACCGTGACGGAAAACGGCCAGAGCCGGGTGATCGAAACGCCGGGCCGCTGGGTCTATGACGGCACTACCGGTGGCGGCCTGCAGCATTACAGCTGCACCACCAATTTTGTGGTGAACAGCAAGACCCAGCTGGTGGAATCCGTCAGCTTTGACGGTAACGATTGTGTGGCCGTACCGCGTCCTTAGCGGGCCGAACAAGATGGCGGGCATCCTTGCTACATGGCATGGCGCTGGTGTTGTTCTGTCGCAGCCCTTGCTCAGTGCTCCAGCTTGCGTCCGCGTCCTTCCGGCATCAGCGCCATGCCCAGTACCGCAAGCAGGCCAGTGGCGGTCAGGTAGAGGGCGGGCGCGGCGGCACTACCACTGACGGCAATCAGCCAGGTGATGACGAATTGGGTGGAGCCACCGAAGATGGCCACACCCACCGCATAAATGACCGACATGCCCAGTGCGCGGATGCGGCCGGGTAGCAGCTCGGGGATGGCCACCAGCGACGCCGCGCCGCTGAGCGCCCCCAGCGCGGCGAGCAGGGCACTGGTGATCAGCAGCGCGATGGCATCGCCACGTTCAGCCATCCACAGGAAAGCCGGGTAGGCGATGAGTGAGGCAAGTAGTCGCGGCCAGATCATCAGCGCCTTGCGCCCCCAGCGGTCGCAAAGCCAGCCGCCCAGCAGGGCGAAGACAAAGGTCATCAAGCCCACGATCACGGTGGCGGCCATGGCGGTCGTTGCCGGGAGTTGCAGCGTGGTGATGGCAAAGGTGGTCATGTAATTACTCACATAAGTTGCCACCGTGCCACCCAGTACCACCAGCATGGCCAGCAGGATAAGCCGACCGTGGCGGCGCAGATCGGCCCATGAGGCATTGCTGACTTCGGCATGCTGTTGCTGGGTTTCCGGCATGGCGCGCCGCAGGTAGATGGCCAGCGGGATCAGCAGCAGCCCCAGTGCAAAGGGTAGGCGCCAGCCCCAGGACTGCAGCTGTTCCTGGCTCAGACTGGCACTGAGTCCCATCCCGAGCAGACCCGCCACCAGGGTGGCCAGCCCCTGGCTGCCCAGCTGCCAGCTGCCGAACAGGCCACGGCGACCGGGCGGGGCCGCCTCGATCAGGAAGGCCGTGGATGGCCCTACCTCACCGCCCAGTGCCAGGCCCTGTACCAAGCGGCACAGCACCACAATGACGGGAGCGGCCACGCCGATCTGGGCATAGCCAGGGGTAATGGCCAGGCCCAGGGTGCCCACGGTAATCAGGGCGATGGTCAGCAGCATGGCCGGGCGTCGGCCCACACGGTCGGCATACGCACCGATCAGCACCCCTCCGAGTGGACGCGAGACAAAACCCACGCCAAATACCGCTACGGACAGCAACAAGGTGGTCAGTGCATCGGTCGCCGGGAAAAAGGTGCGGCCAATATAGACCGCGAAGAAGGCATAGGTGACGAAATCGTAAAACTCCAGTGCATTACCGGCTACGGTCGCGGCCACCACTTTGCGGGAAGGCCCCGCATGCTCTGGCGGGGGGTGGGACAGCGCATGATGCCGCGCGGCTAGCTGGCTGGGCTGCGCGGCGCTGGCCGTCGTTGAGTGGAGTGTGGCTGGAGCTTGATTCCGCTGGTCTGTCATGGATACCCCCAAATTGGCAACTGGAATTGCTAGTGAAGTCCAATGTAATAAATCGGGGGAGGGTGGTCTGTGGATGAAGGCATCATCCGCCAGCCATTATCGGGATAATGGGCTGATTTGGCCGAAGATCAGTTCTTTCTGCCGGGCTGTAGCACAGCACTGCCTGCGTCGGCCCTTGGCTGAGCAGGCAGCTGCCGCTTGAGCAACACCAATCCGCTAGCGAAACCGATCAACCATACCGACGGGCATGCGCAGCCACTAGCGTGGGCGGGTCTTAGCGCGTGTCAACCTGGCCAGCCAGCTCTTGTCGGTGGTAGATGACGGTCATCGTGCCGCGGGAGAGTGCCGACTGGTACGAGCTGGCTGCGATGGAGAGGGCAAGATTCAGGGCAGCTTCCATTCCCCGCTGCTGCTGAAAGGCAGGCTGGCGATGCCTTGCAGGCCCTCCAGCTGTCCCTGCAACTGGTAGTCGAGCTTGCCTGAGCCATTCATGGCCTTGCCCAGCTGTTTCAGCCAGCTGAGGGTGGAGGTATGTACCCGCACGGTGATTTCGGCTTCGCCCAGCGCCGGTACGGCAATGGCCTGATTGCTGAGGCCGCTGGCCAGGCGGTTGCCGGCGACATCCAGGTCAAAGCGCAATCCGCTGGCGCTGAGTGGCAGTGTGTTGGGGTTCTGCAGGCGCAGGGTGACATCGAAGTTCTGCTCCAGCAGGGTGGAGGCGGCCGGGTGGATGTCGACCAGACTGACCTGCGGCTTTTGCAGGCCCAGCGTGCTGCAGCCGGCCAGCCACAGGCAAAGCAGCAGGGCAAGGTAGTGTTTCATGGCGTTTCCTTGAGTGTTATTGCAGGCCACCCAGCACTTCCTGGGTGACGGATATCCAGGCACGGGCGGCATGGGACAGATAGCTGCCCTGCTGCCAGATCAAGGCCAGATGCCAGATCAGCCAGGGGTTGGATACCGGAATCACGTCGTAGAGTTCCCGGTCCAGTCTTTCCACCACCGAGCGGGGCAGCAGGGTAATCCCCAGCCGGGCGGTGACCAGTTCGACGATGAAATCCCAGTGTGCACTGCGGCCGACGATATGCAGCGGCTTGCCCATTTCGCGGAAGGCATGGCTGATGCGGCTGGACAGGGTGAAGTCTTCCGGATACAGCACGAAGTCCTGGTCGGCGATATCGGGCAGGGTGACCACCGAACGGCCATGCCAGGGCGAGCCGGCCGGCGCCACCAGACATAGCGGGTCGCGTACCACGGCAAATTGCTGAAAGATGCTGTTGTCCACCGGCAATACCGCCACGCCGATTTCCAGTTCACCACTGCGTACGCTGTTTTCGATGGCCAGGGCGCCATCCTCCACCATTTTCAGCTCGATGCCGGGGTAGCGCTCGCGAAAGGTACTGACCACCGGCGCGAAAAAGGCCACGCCCACCATGGGCGGCAGGCCCACCACCAGCTCGCCGCTGGAGAGCCCGGCCAGGTCGTTCAGCTCGTTCTTGAGCTGGCTCATGGCCGACAGCACATCCAGCCCGCGCTCGAACGCCACCTTGCCGGCATCACTCAGCCGGAAGCTGCGGCCCTCGCGGATGATCAGCGGCGTGCCCAGTTCTTCTTCCAGCTGCTTCACCATCTTGCTGATGGTGGGCTGGGTCACGAACAAGGCTTCCGCCGCCTTGGTGAAACTGTGCCGTTTGACCACTTCGACAAAGTAGCGCAATGCCCGGATATCCATGATCGATTCCATTCAAGAATGAGTTTGATAATTTTAATTCATTTTTTGAATGAAATGGTGGCGACTATACTCGATTCACGTTTCCTGGTTGCGGAGTGACCGGATCATGAAAAACCTGCCGAACCTTGCCGTCAAGCAAAGCCTGTCCACGCTGTCGCAAGTGGTGCTGCTCAGTCTGGTGTGGCTGCTGGCCAGCCGCCTGAGCCACGCTTATGTGCCGGAAATTCCGGCGGGTGTGCTGGGCATGTTCCTGGTGCTGGCGGCGCTGGCGCTGGGCTGGTTGCCCCTGTCCTGGTGCAAGAGCGGGGCGCGCTGGCTGCTGGCGGAGATGTTGTTGTTCTTTATCCCGGCCACCGTGGCCGTGGTGCAGTATCCGCAGCTGCTGGGCAGTATCGGCCTGCGCGTCGTGCTGGTGATCCTGTTGTCTACCGTGCTGGTGATGACGGTGACTTCGCTGGTGGTGGATGCCGGCTACAAATTTGAAATCCTGCTGAAGCGGCGCAAGCGACAGCATGGAGTGCTGTGAGATGGAAAACCTGCTGGCTTTTGCCTGTCTGCTGCTGACGCTGGTGTTGTACTGGCTGGCCAAGAAGCTGTACCGCCGCACTGGCAACTGGTGGAGCGCCCCCTTGCTGGCGGTGCCCTTGCTGGTGATTGGCGCAGTGGTGGTGGGGCATATTCCCTACCACACCTATTTTCAGGATACGCACTGGCTGAGCTGGTTGCTTGGCCCGGCAACGGTGGCGTTTGCCATCCCGATTTACGAGCAGCGCCAGGTGATCCGCAAACATGCCTTGTCGCTCAGTTGCGGTGTACTGGTGGCGATGCCGGTGGCGGTATTGAGTTCGGTGTGGCTGGCACGGGCTTTCGGTTTGTCCGAGCTGTTGCAGAAAAGCCTGGCACCACGGTCGATCAGCACGCCGTTTGCCCTGGCCACGGCGTCCACAATCGGTGCCTCGCCCGATCTGACCGCGGTGTTTGTGGTGATCACCGGTGTGGCCGGTATGTTGCTGGGTGAAGTGATGCTGATGCTGCTGCCCTTGCGCTCGCGTCTGGCCAAGGGGGCTTTGCTGGGGGCTGCCGCACATGGTGCCGGCACGGCCAAGGCCAATGAACTGGGGGCAGAAGAAGGCGTGGTGGCCAGCCTGACCATGATGCTGGGGGGCATTGCCACGGTGTTTGCCGCCCCGCTGATCGCCTGGTTCGTCTGAGACGGACCGGAGCCAAGATTTCTCTGTAGTAAGCCCATGCCATCGGGAGTGGTGTGTGGTGTCTCTCCTCTTGTTGTACTCCCACACGAGCGTTGTTCGGGCTGACCCTATCCGGTCAGCCCATTTTTTTTGCCGTCGCTCCAGCCATGACAGACTCATGGCAGACGGCTGTTCGGGGATGAATCTCTGCTAGCGCGGGGTCAGGCAAAAGTATCGACCGCATTGCCCTTGCTGCTGGGTTGCGGGTGGGCGATGGCGGCAAAAATCGCCTTGGCGGTATCGATGGCCGGGTTGTGCTGGGCTTGCTGCACTTGCTGTTGCTGCTGCTTGTCGATTTCGGACTGGGCTTGCTGTGCCATTTGTTCGGCTTCGGCGGCCACTGCCCGGTCCTGGCCGGACGGGTCGGTCGGGGCGAGCGCGGCAGCAGCCACCTGTTTGGCATTGCTCAGGGTTTCCTGCGGCGACTGGCCGCTGCTCAGCCGGATGCTGACTTCGCCACCGATGGCATATTGCTTGCCATCCGGGCCTTCCTGATAACTGTAGTTGGCCCCGCCACTGACCAGCGCTCCTCCGGCAGCCATGTGGGCTTGCTCATGCTGGCGCACATCGGCATCGCGCGCACGCAGTTCATCCAGCTGCTTTTGCTGGTCGGGGCTGAGCGGTTTGCCGCTGTAAATGGCCGAGGGGGAGGGCGGTGTCACGCCGGCCACCGGGGTGGCAATCGACGCCATGCGCGCTGCCGTGCACGACGGACAGTTGCAGGCCGGACCGTGTTGCAGCCCGCTGCTGATCGGGTAGCCAGTACTGGCGGAGAGGGAAGAAATGCTCATGATTGGCACCATCCTGAACAGTTTCAGTGTAGTGCATGGCGCGGTTCAATTCATTGAATACAAAGATTATTTTATGGCTGTTGCAAAGCGTTGTGGCTTGTCTGCATCAGCGCCTGCCGCCGCTGCGCTGCGTGCGGGCTGGCGGCTGGATGAGGTGGTGTCTGGCAGGTGGCGGGCCGGGGCCGCATGCCAAGCGCGACAGTGCGCGCTTGCTGCGGCAGAATGACGGCCATTGCTGTGGTGGATCCGGCCAGAACAGGCTATCGGGGTCCGGGCGGGACGCCGGGCATGGGCTGGCCGCGCGGCAAGCCCGCACAATGAATAACGCTAAGGAAAGCAGGGATATGCAAGATCAGGCAGCACAGGAAAACCAGCGCGAACTGGTGATGTCGGTATTGATGATGCCGGACATGGCCAATTTTTCCGGCAATGTGCATGGCGGCGTGTTGCTCAAGCTGCTGGACCAGGTGGCTTATGCTTGTGCCAGCCGCTATGCCGGGCGCTATGTGGTGACCCTGTCGGTGGACCAGGTGCTGTTCAAGCAGCCCATCCATGTGGGCGAACTGGTGACCTTCATGGCCAGCGTCAACCATGTTGGCCGGACGTCGATGGAAATCGGCATCAAGGTGGTGGCCGAGGATATCCAGCGGCGCAGTGTACGCCATACCAATAGCTGCTACTTCACCATGGTGGCCTTTGAAGATGGCAAGGCGGTGGCGGTGCCGCCCCTGAGCCTGGACACCGACGAGCAGAAAAAGCGTTTCCGCGACGCCGAGATCCGCAAGAAACTGCGCATGGAAGCCCAGCAAAAAACCAGCGATCCCTGCTGAGCGGGTAGAATGCCGGCTTTGTTCCGCTGGTGTTCCTGGCCATGTTTACCCTGCTGCATACCGACCCACGTTTTTACCTGATCAACAAGCATGCCGGCGTCAGCTTTCATCGCGAGGGCGCAGAGGCTGGCCTGCTGGATGGCGTGCGGGCGGAGCTAGCGGACGAGGCGCTGTGGCCGGTGCACCGGCTGGATCGCATTACCTCGGGGCTGATCCTGCTGGCCCGTTCCAGCGAGGTGGCCAGCCAGCTGGGTGCAGCCTTTGCCGCACATCAGGTGGAGAAATACTATCTGGCGCTGTCTGATCGCAAGCCGCAGAAAAAACAGGGGCTGATCAAGGGCGACATGGACAAGGGGCGGGGCGGGGCGTGGCGTCTGCTGGGCAGCCAGGTCAATCCGGCGATCACCCAGTTTTTCAGCTTTTCGGTGCAGCCTGGGCTGCGTCTGTTCTTGCTACGGCCGCATAGTGGCAAGACCCATCAGCTGCGGGTGGCGCTGAAGTCGCAATCGGCGCCGATCCTGGGCGATACCCTGTATGGCGGCAGCGCGGCGGATCGTGGCTATCTGCACGCCTATGCGCTGCGCTTCAGTCTGGATGGCGAGGATTTCGCCTTTGTCTGTCCGCCTGATCAAGGCGAGCAGTTTGTCAGCCCGGCCTTGCAGTCCTGTGTGGCCCGCGAGGTCGCTACCCCGTGGGCGCTGGCCTGGCCCCGGCTTTAATGGCTGAATTTTCCCAGCTCGACTCCGGCCGTGCGGCAGGCTTCGGCAAAGGCTGCGCTGCCCAGATAGCCATATTCCACGGCACGGGCAGCGGCGATCGGATCGCTGGCATCGTCTGCCGGCAGGCCGGGGTGGCACATCAGCAGCGCACCTTCCTCTCCGTGTTGCAGCCACTGCTGCATCAGCGTGGCAAAGCCGGCTTCCGGCGTCAGCGCATACAGTCCGGCAAACCAGCGATTGCACACCAGGCCGTGCTGGCTGGCCGCCTGGGCAAAGCCGCGGCATACCGTTTGTAGTACCACGGCTTTCAGGCGGCTGTCGCCAGGGTGGCCCAAGTGGTCCGGTGCACGCAGATAGGGCTTGTTGCTGTCTGTCCAGCGCAGGGCGATGGCGGCGAACAGGGCCTCGCGCACGACGGGCAGTGCATGCACATGCTGGTGGCCGTCGATAAAGTCCGGCAGGCGGCCCAGGTGCTGGCTGAACAGGTCGATCTGGCGCAGCAGGCTGTCCAGCAGGGCCTGATAGGGCAGACAGCGCAGCTGGCTGAGCAGCAGCCAGTGCGACAGGGGCTTGAGTAGCTGCGGGCCGTTGGCGAAATCATGGGTGAGATTGAAATGCAGGCCGATATCGGCTTGCTGCTGCAGCGCTGACAGTGGCGCGGCCAGGGCCGGCCAGTGCGGCGACTGCGTCATCACGCTGGTGGCAGACAGGCGGCCAGCCTGCAGCAAATCGAGTATGCCCTGGCTGATGGCTGGTGACTGGGCGAAATCATCCGCACACAGGGTGAAGCGGCGTGGGCTCATGTCGGCTGCGCCTGGCCCGAGAATGCCCACAGCTTGCTCAGGACAAAGGTGAACACGGCCACGCTGCCCAGCACGATCAGCAAGGCGATGCGGTAGTCCAGTGCGGTAAAGTGCAAGAGCAGGAAATACATGGCCTCGTTCAGGGCAAAGCTGAGGCAGGACACCATGAAGAAGCGTGGCAATGCCTGGCGGTGCGGCACATGGCCGGCCTCGAAGGTCTTGTGGCGATGTCCCCAGTAGCTGATCTGGAAGGCCAGCAGGAAGGCGATGACATTGGCCAGCAGCGGCGGCAGGCCGGCCGGCACCAGCAGGCAGGCCACCAGCAGGAAGTGCGCCAGCATGGCGCTGACGCCGATCACGCCAAACCAGAACAGCTCGCGCTTCATGGCTTGTCCTGTCCGGAGCGGCTGACGCGGCTGAGCAGATAGATGGGGCGCTGTTTCACTTCACTGAAGATGCGGCCGATGTACTCGCCCAGAATGCCGATGGACAGCAGCTGCACCCCGCCCAGAAAGGACACGGCCACCGCCAGCGTGGGCCAGCCCGGCTGGTCATTACCGAAGAGCAGGGTATGGATCAGCTCCCAGCTGGCATACAGGATGGAGGCCAGCGAGATGGCGCTGCCAATCAGCGTCCACATGCGCAGCGGCACATTGGAAAAGGCAGTCAGCCCGGTCAGCCCCAGATTGAGCAGGCTGAAAAAATTGAAGCTACTCTTGCCGGCGCGGCGCTCCTTGGTATGGGTTTCCACTGGCAGCTGGGTAAAGCCCACCCAGTTGTACAGGCCCTTCATGAAGCGGTTGCGTTCCGGCATCTGGCGCAGGGCTTCCAGCACGCAGCGGTCCATCACGCGAAAATCCTGGGTGTTTTCCGGAATCTTGTGGCGCGCCCCGCTGTTGAGCAGGGTGTAGAACACGCGGGTGAACAGCCGCTTGCCCAGGGTTTCATTATCGCGGCTGGAGCGCACGCTATAGACCATGTCGTAGCCGGCACGCCATTGACGCAGGAATTCCGGCACCATTTCCGGCGGATGCTGGAAATCGCTGTCGATCAGCACCGCCACATCGCCATGGGCATGGTCGATGCCGGCGGTGAGCGCCAGTTCCTTGCCGAAGTTGCGCGACAGCTGCAGCAGGGTGACCGGCAGCAGCTCGATCTGGCTCATCACCTGCTCAACGGTATTGTCGCGGCTGCCGTCGTCCACCACGATGAATTCATGGCGAAAGCCAGCCTCGCTGAGCAGACCATGCAGGGTCTGCAACATCGGCACGATATTTTCGCTCTCGTTGTAAGCCGGCAGGATGCAGCTGACCAGCGGGTCGGCCGGGCGGTCTGCGGCGCGTTGCTGCAGCAGATACGGTGGTACGAAGGCGCTGGGTGGCGTAGCGGTCATCGGCGTCTCCTTGCTTGTCATGGTGCGCTGTCGGCGCCCTTGGCGCGCAACAGCAGCATGTGGTCTTTCATTACTTCAAAGCTGGCCAGCGGCTGGAAGCGGGCGGCCACGGCGGCCGGCAGGCTGGGCAGGTCGCGCTGCTCGGTGACGATGAAGCGCTGGTGCGGGTCGGCCAGCAGCTGCAGCAGTTGAGCGGGCTGGTTGGTGGTGAGCACCTTGCCCTCGCTATAGAACTCGGCGGAAAACTCGCGGCGGCTATCCCAGTAGATCAGCTTGCTGCCAGCGGCAGGGTGCTGCTGCTGCCAGGCGGCGATGACCTGCTGCTGGGTACGGAAGTAACGTTGCCCCTGGCTCCATTGCAGGCCGACCGCAATCAGCAGCAGCAGCCCGGATACCAGGGCCAGCCAGGGCAGGCTGCTGCCCTGGCCGGGCTGGCGTCCAGCTTGCCACAGCGTGGCAAACAGCAGGGCGCAACCCGGCAGCATGGGCAGCGGGTAGGGGAAAATGATATTGCCGGAGATGGTGAAGAACAGCAGCGTCATCAGGCTCCACAGCAGCACATACAGCCGCCAGCCATCGCCATCCTTGCTCAGGCCGATGGCCTGTTTGCCATGGCCTGCCAGCCAGACCAGCATGGCCAGCGACCACGGAAAGATCGCACCCAGCCAGTACAGCCAGATCATGCCGCGCGGGGTGGCATGGGCATAGCCGTATTTGTCGCCTTTCCAGCCCGGATCGAGAAAGCGGCTGACATGCTCGCCCATGATGAAGTAATTGAGAAAGCCGGGGGTGCGGTATTCCGCCAGCAGATACCAGGGCAGGGCAATGGCCAGCATCAGCAAGCTGCCGCTGATCCACGGCAGGCGCTGCCACAGTGCTTTCCATTCATTGCGCAGCAGCACCCAGCAGAAAATCGGCATGCCGACCAGCACGATGGCCAGCGGCCCCTTGGCCAGCAGACCCAGGCCCAGGCCGACGAAAAACAGGTAGTCCCAGCGGCGGCCACGTCCTTGCATGGCATGCCAGAACGCCAGCTGGGCCAGGGCGACGCAGAACATCAGTGCCGGGTCGGTCATGACCGTGCCCGCCGCGCCAAAGAACAGCAGGCTGCCAGCCAGAATCAGCACGCTGGCCAGCGCGGCATCGCGCCCCAGGCGCTGGCGCGCAGCATCGGCCACCAGCCACAGTACCGCCAGTGACAACAGCAGCGCCGGCAGACGGGCGGCCAGTGGGTTGACGCCAAACAGGCCCATGCTGGCCGCAGAGGTCCAGGTGGAGAGCGGTGGCTTGGCCCAGAAGGGAATTCCATAGTCGTGCCACAAGGTCACCCAGTTGCCGGTTTCCAGCATCTTGCGGGCAATTTCGGCGTAGCGCGCTTCAGTGGTGTCGGTCAGCGGAATGGCCCACATCGCCAGCAGGCGAATCAGCAGCAGGGCAAACAGTGCATAGGTGGCAAATCGCTGCCACCGGGTATCGGGGGACGGTGTCATGTAGTCCAGTCAGCACGCCACAGGGCGGCCTGGGGAGTCGGAAAAAACCCGCACAGCTTACCATGCCAGCCTTGTTTTAGTCTTAAGCGCCACGGCGTGCCCATGTAAAAACGCCGCCTGGCGGCGGCGTTGGCGGATGGCAGGCCGGACCGGCCCGCTACGGTCCTATTGCAGGCCGTGCATCATTTTTTTCAGCTTGCTCGACAGCAGGAACAGAATCAGCGAAGCGACCCCTGCGGTGGCGACAAACACCATGAAGAAGTCATGCAGATTGTTGATGCTGTAGCCCAGCAAATGCGGGGCTGGCTTGGTCGGGTCCGGGTAGAGTTCGGACAGGGTGCCGGCCAGCTTGTTGGCGGCGGCATTGGACAGGAACCAGATGCCCATCATCAGGCTGGTAAAGCGGGCTGGCGACAGCTTGACCACCAGCGACAGGCCGATGGGCGACAGGCACAGCTCGCCGAAGGTGTGCAGCATGTAGAGGCTGACCAGCCACAGCATGCTGACCTTGACGCCGGGTTGCAGTCCATCCACGCCAAAGGCGATCACCAGATAACCAATCGCCAGGAACAACAGGCCGCAGGCCATCTTGACCGGCGAGGTCGGCTCGCGGCCATGCTTGCCCAGCGTGGTCCACAGCATGGCGAACAGCGGGGCGAAGATGACGACCGAGATCGGATTGATGGACTGGAAGTAGGAGGCCGGCACGGTAAAGCCCAGCAGATTGCGGTTGGTCTGTTCTTCGGCAAAGAAGGTCAGCGAGGCGCCCGCCTGTTCGAAGGCGGACCAGAAGAAGATGACAAAGGCTGACACGATCAGGATGACCGCCAGTCTTTCCTTTTCCACCCGCGTCAGCGGCGCATGCACCACCTTTTCGCCGCTGGCGTGATGGCGGGCCGGCGCCATGCCGATGGGCTTGCCTTCCGGGGTAACCAGATATCTGTTCTTGAACAGGCTGAATATCAGCAGGCTCAGCAGCATGCCGAAGCCGGCAGCCATGAAGCCCCATTTGAAGTCACTCGGATGGCCGGTATCGCCCAGCGTGCCGCAAATCAGCGGGGCGATCAGCGAGCCGGCATTGATGCCCATGTAGAAAATGGTGAAGGCCGAATCCACCCGTTTGTCGTCCGGGGCATACAGCTGGCCCACCATGGAGGAAATATTCGGCTTGAACAGGCCATTGCCGGCAATCAGCAGGCCCAGGCCGCCATACAGCAGCCAGGAAGCCATCTGCAGATTGCTGTCGTGCAGGCTGCCGGAAAAGAACAGCAGGAACTGGCCACAGGCCATCAGCACACCGCCTGCCAGAATGGAGCGGCGATTGCCCCAGTAGCGGTCGGCGATATAGCCGCCGATCAGCGGTGTAAGATAAACCAGCCCGGTATAGGTACCATAGATGTCGGCGGCGTGTGCCTTGTCGAACATCAGGGCCTTGATCATGAACAGGACAAAGATGGCGCGCATGCCGTAATAGCTGAAGCGCTCCCACATCTCCGTAACAAAGAGCAGGTATAGCCCTTTGGGGTGGGATCTGGTGGTCATAAAGATTTCCTTGTGCAGCTGGGGAAGTCACTCTGCGGTGACATGTTGTAGTGTTTTATTGCCAGTTTTTCTGGCAGGCGGCGATAGTAGCGACTAAATCCGCAGTTGTGGAATATTTATTTGCGGTTTGCCGTGCTTGTTGATGATTATAAGGTTATTCGAATATTCCATGTTTGATATTGGGCAAGTATTTCAATCGAAAGGGAATTTCATGCTGAAAAAGTGTCTGTTGATCCTGCTCTTGCTCTGCGGCCTGAGCGGCTGCGGCTACAACACCATGCAGACCCAGGACGAGGCGGCCAACGCGGCCTGGTCGGAAGTCGTCAACCAGTACCAGCGCCGGGCCGACCTGATCCCCAATCTGGTCAACACGGTGAAAGGCTACGCCAGCCATGAAAAAGACGTGCTGACCCAAGTGACGGCGGCACGTTCGCGGGTGGGCAGCATCCAGCTGGATGCCAGTACCGCGACCGATCCGCAAAAGCTGAAGGATTACGCCGCGGCGCAACAGCAACTGGGTTCGGCGCTGTCGCGCCTGCTGGTGGTGTCGGAAAACTATCCGCAGCTGAAAGCCGATGGCGCTTTCCGTGATTTGCAGGCGCAGCTGGAGGGCACGGAAAACCGTATCGCCCTGGCGCGCAAACGCTATATCGACGCCATCCAGTCGTATAACAGCACGGTGCGCACCTTCCCCGGCAATCTGACGGCCATGGTCTTTGGTCTGAAAACACGACCGAACTTTAGCGTGGAGAACGAGAAAGCCATTGCGGCAGCGCCGGCGGTGAGCTTCGCTCAGCCTGCGTCGGCCGGACAATAAGCATGCGGCCCCTGTTCCGGCGTTTGCTGGGGTGGTGCAGCATGCTGCTGGCCGGGCTTGCCCTGGCGCAGTCGCCGCTGCCGGCACCAAGCGCGCCCGTGATCGACACCGCGGGTTTCCTGAGTGCCAGCGAGCGGCAGCAGCTCAATCAGCACTTGCTCGACTTTCACCAGCAGCAGGGTAGTCAGCTGGCCGTACTGATCGTGCCCGACATCGCCCCGGAGACGCCGTTTGATTACGGCACCCGCGTAATGGAGAGCTGGAAGCTGGGGCGCAAGGGCGTGGACGATGGCGTGCTGCTGCTGATCGTGGCCAATGCACACCAGACCCAGCTGCTGGTAGGGCGTGGGCTGGAAGGGCCGATTCCGGATGCAGTGGCAAAGCGCATCCTGCAGGACACGCTCAAACCCGCATTGCAGGCAGGGCACAGGCTGGAGGGCATCATGCAGGCGGTCGGCCAGATCGAGAGCCTGATCAAGGGCGAAGCCCTGCCAGCGCCCAAAGCCACGGCTCCGGCTACGGGCAGCATTGAGGACAATCTGCCCTTGCTGGGCTTTTTTGCCCTGTTTGGCGGTGGCGTGCTCACCCGCTTGTTCGGCCGGCTGGTCGGGAGCTTTATTGCCGGTTGTGTGGCCATCGTGCTGACCTTGTGGCTGGGCGGCGGCGTGGCGCTGGCCTTGCTGGCCGGCGGGCTGGCCGCGGTGTTTGCGCTGTTGCTGGGCAGCCACGGCATTGTGCTGGGTGGTGGCGGTGGAGGTGGCTGGGGCAGCGGTGGCGGTGGCGGCCGCAGTGGCGGCGGCTGGTCGGGTGGCGGTGGCGATTTTGGTGGCGGCGGCGCTTCGGGGAACTGGTGATGAGGCATTGGAAAAAAGCATGGCATAACCTGCGCAGCACCGGCTGGCAGGCGCGGCGATTGTTTCCGCAAGCCAGTGTGCAGCAACTGGAGCAGCAAATTGCCTTGTCCGAGCGTGAACACGCCGGGCAGTTGCGCTTTGTGCTGGAGTCGGCGCTGGACTGGCGGCAGGCCCTGCACGGCATGACTGCGCGCGAGCGCGCCCTGCAATGGTTTGGTCAGCTGCGCGTCTGGGATACCGAGCACAATACCGGTGTGCTGGTGTATGTCCTGCTGGCGGAGCGACGCATTGAAATCATTGCCGACCGTGGCATAGACCGCCGGGTGCCGGCGAGCGCCTGGCGGGAGATTTGCGCCAGCATGCAGCAGTCGTTTGCGGCAGGGGCGCATCTGGATGGCTTGCAGCAGGGTTTGTGGCGCATTCATGCCCTGCTTATCGTGCATGCGCCGGCGCATGGACCGCATGCAAACGAGCTGCCGGATACGGTGATCGTGCGCTGAGGGCTTGCCTGTAACGGCCTGATGGATGGCCTGACTGCATGGCCGGTTGACAATCTTCTTGCCGGCCGCAATGGCTGGGAGTAATCTCACTCGGCCATCCGGCTCTTATTTCTACTAAGGTGTTTGTTCATGAACACGTTGGCATGCTTGAACCGGGCGGCTGCCAACCACGGCAGCCTGCCGAAAAACTGGTTTACCCTCGATATCGTGCTCGCCTACGACTTTCCCCGTCGTTGATCTCCCCACGTAGCGGCCCCGCGCCGTCTGCGTTCTGTTGTATTCATTCTTTCATTCTGAATTGACAGCTTTGGTCTTGTTGCGTCCAGACCCACTGCCCTGGCGGTAGTCGTCTGTGGCTTATGCATGCGGCCAGGGCAGGGAGTATCACGCATGGCACGTCGCATTCCTGAACCGTTCCGCATCAAGATGGTGGAACCGATCAAGCAAACCACCCCCGAATACCGCCGCCGCGCGCTGGCTGAAGCAGGCTGGAATCCTTTCCTGCTGCGCGCTGAAGACGTCTATATCGACCTGCTGACCGACAGCGGCACCGGTGCCATGTCGGACCGGCAATGGGCCGGTCTGATGCTGGGGGACGAAGCCTATGCCGGCAGCCGCAATTATTTTCACCTGGCCGACACGGTCAGGGAGTTGTTTGGCTACCAGCACACCATTCCTACCCATCAGGGCCGGGGGGCGGAGCAGATTCTCTTCCCCGAGTTGGTCAAGCGCTGCCGTGGCAGTCAGCCAGTGTTTATTTCCAATTACCATTTTGATACCACCAAGGCGCATGTCGAAATTGCCGGCGCCCGTGCCATCAATGTGCTGACGCCGCAGGCGCTGGATACCGAAACTGCTTACGACTGGAAGGGCGATTTCGACCTGCCGCGGCTGGCCGAGGTCATTGCCAGCGAAGGGGCGGAGAATATTGCCGGGCTGATCATTACCGTGACCTGCAATAGCGCTGGCGGCCAGCCGGTGTCGATGCCGAATATGCGTGCTGCCAGTACACTGGCACGCCAGCACGGCATCCCGGTGATTATCGATGCGGCGCGCTTTGCCGAAAATGCCTGGTTTATCCGCCAGCGCGATCCCGACTATGCCGGCCAGTCCATTGAAGCCATCGTGCTGGAAATGTTCAGTTACGGCGACATGCTGACCATGTCGGCCAAGAAGGACGGGCTGGTGAATATTGGCGGCTTGTGCTGCTTCAAGGATGATGCCGATCTCTGCCGGGCGGTGCAGGTGCGCTGTGTGCCGATGGAAGGTTTTGTCACCTATGGCGGCCTGGCCGGGCGTGATATGGAGGCGCTGGCCATCGGTTTGAAAGAGGGGCTGGACCCGGCTTATC
>NZ_JAELTZ010000041.1:0-36827 GCF_016429115.1 Aquitalea sp. ASV15
GGGCGAGTTTGCCGAACGCCTGCATTTTGATGAACAGCATCTGCATCACTGAGCCCGGCTTGCCATTGGCCGGCATCGAGCCGTTTTCCAGCTGCGACTGGCCGGGACGGCTGGTGGCCACCGTGTTTGTCGCCGGCTGCCCCTGGCGCTGCGGCTATTGCCACAACCCCGGCCTGCAAGCCCGCAGTGCCGGGAAACTGGACTGGCCACAGGTGCGCAGCATGCTGGCGGCGCGCGTCGGTTTTCTGGACGGCGTGGTGTTCTCCGGTGGCGAGCCCACGCTGGCGCCGCAGCTGGCAGACTGGATGCACGACGCCCGCCAGCCGGGGCTGGCCATCGGCCTGCACACCGCCGGCATCTACCCGCAGCGGCTGGCCGCGGTGGCCGGGCTGGTGGACTGGATCGGGCTGGACATCAAGGCCGCCCCCGGCGGGGTGGATGCTGTCACCGGTGTGCCGGGCAGCGAAGCCCGCATGTGGCAGGCGCTGGATATTGCGCTGGACAGCGCTGCTGAACTGGAATGCCGCACCACGCTGGACCCGCGCGTGATGACGGCAGACAGCCTGTACCGGCTGGCCGACACCCTGCAGGCCAAAGGCGTGCGCCACGCCGCCTTGCAGCAGGGGCGGGATGGCACAGGGCAGGCGCTGTTTGATGCCAGCTGCTGGCCAGGCCCGTCCGTGCTGGACTACTGGCATCAGGCCTTTCACCAGTTCAGCTGGCGTCACGCTTAGCTGTCGCCAGCCAGCGCCATTACCCACTCAGCCTGCCCCTGGCGGATGTCACACCGGGCAGGCTGCCTGTTCCGCACGCAGCAGCTGTCGGGCCAGCCGGCGATGCAAACGTTGATGACAGGCAGCGGCCAGCCCTAACAACTCGCCATTATTCACGGCAATACCTTGCGCCGCGGCAATCTGCTGTGCCAGTGCCTGCACCGGCGTCACCGTACTGTCCAGCCCCTGCAAACGGCCATGCGCATGGCGCAAGGGGTGGTCCGGCGTGTAATCCAGCGTCAGCAGCCAGTGTGAATGCTGCCAGCGCGCCCCCTGCGCCAGCACCGCCTGCAATACCGCATGGCTCACCTGCACCCCGGCCTCCGCAGCCAGCGCCAGGGCCTGCTCCCAGCGCGGCGCTGCCGGTGGCAACTGCGCCAGCGCCGGCAGCAGCTGCCTGTTCAACCAGTCACGCAACTGCCGCGCCAGCGGTTTGCCACTGCGGCGCAAGGCGCGCAGCAAGCCAGGTGCGGGCCAGTATTCCTTGATGTCTTCAGTTTCTGCGGTGTTTTCGCGTGTCGGGTCTGCGGCCAGTAATTGCTGGATGCGACGCGCGAGCCGCCGTCCGATGATGGCCAGCACATCGCCGCTATGCAGCCACCATTTGCCATGGAGGTGTTGCACATGCAGAGGTTTGCCGTGGTAGTAGAAGCAAAGGGGAGGCGGGTGTTGGGAGGTGGTTTGCGTTGTCATGAAGCGGGTTCCTTTGAACGTGAAAGCGCCCTTTGCTTTCGGGCAGGGCGACCGCTTCGAGAGGGTGTGTTGAGCACCAGCGGCACACTGTAGCGATGGGCGGGTAGGGCGGGAACTGCTCAAAAGGTAGGGCAGGCACAGCGTTGCTGGCCGGGAAGTAAGCTACCGACGCCACCCATGGGCCCCGTCAAGCATGCCGACGGGTGGCCGGGGCGAGGTCTTAAGCGCCTGCCCTGTTTGAGCGATTTGACCTTAGCCAATCGCGAGTTCAGGCGCGCCTCGCTCCGGGTGGGTTCCGGAGGGCAGCCGCAGGCCATGCTTGTGGGGTGGCCTTGGAGGTGAAGGAGGGCTTGGCCAGGCAAGCCCTCCTTCCCGTTCGCCGCGCGGAAGCGGCAATGCAAATAATCATCCGCAGGGGCGGATTCACATATTAAGACCCGATAACAAAACCCCCGTTCCAGCGTTGCGCGGCCTTGCCGTACGCCATGTACTGTCTGCGGCGGCGCGCCTTGGCCCGGGTTCTCTGCGAGGTTTTGTTACGGCTCCAAGAATCAATCGCGCCATTGGCTTTGATTCAAATGGAAGCGAAGAACATTTCCAGGCCCACTATCAGGCGATTTGAGAAAGCTCATTCAAGGTAAACGTATCAACCGCCCCGTCAGTGGCCGTCAAGTAATCCTTCAGGTGCTGGGCACCCATATGCGTTTGCCACAGCTCTCGGGATTCCCAGTTTTCCAGGAATATGAAGTGTGCCGGGTCTTCATTGTCCTGATGCAGGTCATACTGGAGACAGCCTGCCTCTGCTCGGGTAATGCTGATGAGTTTCAATAGTTCGGCCTTGACCAGATCGATCTGGCCCGCTTTTGCCTTGATATTGGCGACGATTGTCAGCTTGGACATGATGGTTTCCTTGTTTTCGAGGTAAATAAGTTGATGTTCGATTTTGATACTGACCTTCCCAAGCCTGTGGCGCACCATGGCTTGGAATGGTTCAGTAGCTGGGAATGCATCATCCTTTACTTCTAATTATTGATAAACTGGCACTAATTGGAATTACCTTCAAAATAATTTTGAAAATAGTCAATCCGAACGATCTGGAAATTTCTTTGCGTGTCACTGTATAGACCGGAGAGATAGCTGACCGGTGTGCGAGGACATGGGTGACACTTTCGCCAGACCATTCACTCGCGGAATAAATATGACCCGGAGAGCACCCGCGGGCGATGCTTGCGCGGTGGCCTGGGCGGCGAGGGCGGGCTGGCCAGGCTAGTCTTGCAGCCGACGGCACGAGCGGCAGCACCTCATCATCCGCAATGACGCATCCCCCACTGGCGCCAGGCCAGGGTGGTAATCCGCTGACAGGCCATCTTGTTGCATTGCATCGACACACAGGATGGTGTGCACTCAGAATAATTGACAACCGGTTTTCATTATTGGAAACTGGTTGTCAATTTAGTCGTCAGCGAGACTATCCCGATGCAAACTGAAATTTCCCAGCTCCTATCAGATACGGTTATCGCGCTCTTCCAGGCAAATGGAAAATTACTGGAATGGGGTGATGCATTCACCGCACCCTACGGCCTGACCAGCGCCAGGTGGCAAATCCTCGGCGCGATTGCCCTGGCCAGCCACCAGCTAACCGCCCCGCAAATCGCCGAGCAAATGGGGGTTTCGCGCCAGGGCGCACAAAAACAACTGAATCTGCTGCTTGAGGATGGCCTGCTTGAGAAGCTGCCCAATCCGTCCCATCTGCGCTCGCCGCTTTACCGCCTGAGCACGCAGGGCAGTGCGCTGTTCGAACGTGTCAATCAGGCTTGGCAAGTGCATGCAGCCAAAAGCGGCGCGGCATTCACGGAGCAAGCGCTGGCAACCACGCTGCACACCTTGCGCCTGATTGCGCAGCTGCATGAGATACCGCCACAAGGAGAGCATGATGAAACGTAATGTTCACGCCATTGCCGGCGTGCTGGCCTTTTGTTTTATTGCGGTATTCTGGACCTCGACCATGGTTGCCGAGCTTTTCTTCGACCACGCCGCGGTTGCCAGTGTGAAGCTGGCCATCAGCTATGCGCTGATTGCATTTGTTCCCTGCATGGCCATCGTTGGTGCAACCGGCTTTGCCATGGGGGGCAAGAGCACTTTCCCCACCCTGGTGGCCAAACGTCGGCGCATGCCCATCATCGGCGCCAATGGACTGTTGATATTGATTCCGGCGGCGATTTTTCTTTGCAGCAAGGCCCAGTCCGGCGAGTTTGATCGCAGCTTTTACACGGTACAGCTTCTGGAATTACTCGCCGGTGCGGTTAATCTTTTCCTGATGGCACAGAATATCCGTGCCGGGCGGCAAATGTCTCGGCGGCGGTCTTAGCAGGCTCCACGCAGCATCGGATGGGCAGTGAACGCTGCCCATCCGATGCTTCCTCCTATGTCCATGGCGAATCGTGCGCCGCTTTTCCCTTTGTAGTGGGCTGGCTGTGACTTGTGTGCATTGGCGTTAGCGAGCCAGCCGCTGATTCCGACCCCCCCACCTGGCTGTCGCATGCTCACCCCCATCCGCGCAAGCAGATTCCCGCGCTGCTCTTTCCCTGCTGCTAACTCCCCGCCGGCCGCGCAGGGCAGGGCGTAAGCCGTAGCTGCGAAACATTCTCGCCGGCGCCATGCCTTTGGCAGAACGGCTCATTTCCGCTCATGCCAGAGTCAATTCCAGATTTTGACCGGGTATTTAAGGAAAAGGATGGCTGTCCTGGCGGCGATCCATTCTTATCATCCAGCATTCCCATCTACAGAAGGTAGCTCCACCACAAGCCATGATCTTGCAAGGCAAGTGCTGCCGGTGGCTGGCAGTCGCAACCGCGGCACGCTTGCCGGGACAGGCTGGCTGTGGCTTTGCAAGCATTGAACCATCTGTCTCTCGGCCGGCCCTACTATTTGTTTCCCGTTGACCGCCCTTGCTGTACCAGATGGCCATTGTGTTTTGACCGTAATGATTGGCGTATCGCTTGTCGTGATGTGGTAAAGCGCTGCACCAGTTTGTGCAGGTGGCAGGCTCAGGGCCACCTTAATGTGTTGTGCAGGACCATTTACCCTGAATCGGAGTAATTCCATGATGAAACGTTGCTGTATGACTTTGTCGCTGGTGGTGGCCATGACCGCTTGTACGACCACCGTTCCCTCTCAGCAAGCCAGCAATATGACCAAGTACCAGGCGATTGATGCCGATACCGACGCGGCGCTGAATAATCTTTACCGGCAGGCCAAAGGCTCGCGCGAACTGGTGGCCAAGGCAAAGGGTGTTCTGGTATTTCCTTCGGTACTGGCGGCTGGTTTTGTGGTGGGTGCGGCCTATGGTGAAGGTGAGTTGCGCGTTGGCAATCAAACTGCCGGCTATTACAAGACCATGACGGGTTCTATCGGCTTGCAGGCGGGGGCGCAGTCCAAGGCCCTGGTTTTCCTGTTCATGACGCAGGACTCGCTGGATCAATTCCGTAGGGGAAGCGGCTGGACGGCAGGTGTGGATGCCAATGTGGTCTTGCTGAAAGTGGGTGCCGATGGCTCCATAGACACGGAAACGGCCAAGGCACCGGTTATTGGCTTTGTCCTTACCAATGGTGGCCTGATGTTTAATGTTTCCTTGCAGGGGACGAAAGTCTCCAGGCTAAATCCCTGAACCCTGAACCGCGGGCATGTATGAGTCTTCATGCATGCCCGCGTATTTTTTGCTGGGTGGATGTCACTTATTCAGTGTGGCGTGGATGTTTTCATGATTTGACATGCCCGCTGCCACCTCCCTTGTTGATGAGTGTGACGGCTGCAATGACCAGTACGGCACCTGCTATTTGTATATGGGACATTCTTTCTCCGAGAAATAAAACGGCACAGGCAATGCCGAAAATGGGTGTTAAATTCAAGAATGAGCCGGCCAGATTTGCAGTTAGGGTTTGCAGTGCGTAAATATATAAAGAAAATCCAATTGCAAATTGAATTAATCCTGAGGCGATGATAATCAGCCATGTGCTTGCATCGCTGGGTAAATTGATCTCTTCGGTGTTGATGTGCCAGTTTAGTAAGAGTAACGCACCTGTTAGTAGTAATGCGACTGTCTGCTGTAGAGCTACGATGTATATCGGGTGTGCTTTGCCGGCAATTTTCGAGGACAGGATGACATAGATTGCCGCTATTGCCGTGCCGAGGGAGATGAGAAACATGCTCCAGTAGTTGTTGTCTCCACTTTCTTTCAATTCAAATACGCCTAGCGAAAGGATAAGTCCTAAGAAACCAACAAATGACAAAATGGTTATTTTTTTGTTTGGAAGCTTTCTGGCGATAATCGCGCCAATTGCCAAGATAAGTATTGCCTCGGAAGACTGAATGAGTGTTGCACCAATCGCTTCGGTTTTTGATAATCCAATCAGGCCAAGTAAATAAGCAAGCCATGGTTCTAGCAAGCCAAGCGAGGCGAATTGCCATCTGTTCTTCAAAGTGGTTGGGCGTAAATTTTTACACAACACGATTGCCCATAGTACAAGAACGCTGGCGGCCAGCTGTAAGCCAAGTAGCAAGATGGCATTAACGGTTCCGATGACAAATTTTGACATTACTGTTGCACTGCCCCAGCACAAAGCAGCCATGATGGCAGATAAGACTCCACTTGTAGCTACTGTTCGCATGTATTTACCTTGGCGGCTAATATTGGTTTGAAATGAAAATTTAATCGAAATGGGCTTGTGCTTGATATGGGTGCGAATGATGTTGTGTGATGTACTGGTGTTGCGGTGTAAGTAAGTAAATGTATTGAGATGTATCCCGGCTTCTGGATGTGTGGTTTTGCTTATGCTGGGATGGCTTGTAATGTGCGGTTTTGTCTTTGTATTTTCCGGTGAAGTATTTTTATTGATGAGTGAGCTGTGATTTTTGCTGTGTATTTTTTAGCATGATTGAATTTTAGTGGTGATCTGGTCAATGGTGTTTGGCTTGATGTTTGTTTAATAAGAATGGTGCATGAGGTTAATCAGATTAATCTTTTGTTGAATTTAGAAAATCCGTATCTGATACGGGATGATCAAATCTGGCCAAAATCAATCAGGTCCGAAGCATGTCCTGCGCCTGAGCCGCAGGCGGCCTGCAGTGTGGACCGCGCATCGTCCGCTACGCCGCTACTCGATCCACCGCTCTGGCTGGCCAAGTTGTTCTCCCGCTGATTTTCTGCAACCCGGCAGCCCGCCCAGGCTGGCCGGGTTTTTTCATGCCTGGACAAAAGCCATGAGCAAAGTGCGGACTTCCGCACGCGGGCTGCCGGGCAAAGTACGGCCATGCGTCGGCATGGTTTTTGGCCTGATTAAATATCCATAAAAATCAACAGGATGGCTTTTGTCGAAACACCGTACGGGCTGGCACGCTAGTTGCGATAAGAAGGGCAGCTGAGAAGCTTTCAACTCACCCTTTCGATACAAACTGGAGATTGCCATGACTGTAAAGAACACTTCCGTCAAGAATGACAAGCTGAGCGCCAATGGCCAACACGGCGGCATGCCGCTGTTGCACGAACCCAAGCTGAACAAGGGCACGGCCTATAGCGTGGAAGAGCGCCGCCAGCTGGGTCTGGAAGGGCTGCTGCCGCATGCCGTGGAAAACCTGGACCGTCAGGTGGAACGTGTATTGGCGCATCTGGACGAAAAGGCGGACGATCTGGAACGCTATATTTACCTGATCGGCCTGGAAGACCGTAATGAAACGGTGTTCTACAAGACCATCATGTCCGATCCGAAACGCTTTATCCCGGTGCTGTACGACCCGACCGTGGCCGATGCCTGCGAAACCTTTGGCAACAACTACCGCCGCGCCCGTGGCATGTACATCACCCGCTATATGAAGGGCCGCATGGCCGAGGTGCTGCGCAACTGGCCGGAAAAGGATGTGCGCTTTATCTGCGTGTCTACCGGTGGCCGCATTCTGGGTCTGGGCGACATCGGTGCCAATGGCATGGGCATCCCGATTGGCAAGCTGCAGCTGTACACCGCTTGCGCTGCAGTACCGCCGGCCGGCCTGCTGCCGGTGCTGTTTGATATCGGTACCACCAATGAAACCCTGCGTGCCGACCCTTTCTACATGGGCACCCGCGAAGCCCCGGTTTCCGAAGCCGAGCTGGACGAGCTGACCGAAGAATTCATCCAGGCGGTGCAGGAAGTCTTCCCCAACTGCTGCGTGCATTTTGAAGACTGGAAGGGCACCGACGCCATCCGCATGCTGGATCGCTACAAAGACAAGATCCTCTGCTACAACGATGACATCCAGGGCACCGCCAGTGTGGCACTGGCCGGTATTGCTGCCGGCATGAATATTACCGGCGGCAAGCTGACCGAGCAGCGCGTGATGTTCCTGGGTGCCGGTTCCGCTGGCCTGGGCATTGCCAAGCTGTTCTGCGCCGAGCTGCAAACCCTGGGCCTGAGCGAAGCCGAAGCCCGCAAACAGGTGGCCCTGTTTGACATCAACGGCCTGATCGAGCATTCCCGTACTGACCTGAGCGAAACCCAGAAGCTGTATGCCCGCCCGGCCAAGCCGTGCAAGGACTTTGTGCAAGCCATCCGCGACTTCAAGCCCACCGTGCTGGTAGGGGTGAGCACCAAGGCGCGCGCCTTTACCCGCGAAGTGGTCGAGCTGATGAGCGAGCTGAACGAACAGCCCATCATCTTTGCCCTGTCCAACCCCACCCACAAGGCCGAGTGCAGCGCCGAGGAAGCCTACACCTGGTCGAAGGGCAAGGCGCTGTTTGCCGCTGGCGTGCAGTTCCCCGACTTCGACTACGAAGGCAAGACCTTCCGTCCGGGCCAGGCCAACAACTTCTACATCTACCCGGCCATCGGCCTGGCTACCTACTGCTGCCGCCCGACCCGGCTGAACGACGAATGCTTCATCGTGGCCGCCCACGCCACCGCCGACCAGGTGACGCTGACCCAGCGCGCCAAGAGCATGCTGTTCCCCAGCCAGGAGCAGATTCTGGAAACCGAAGTGACCACGGCAGCACGCATTGCCGAGTACATGTTCGATTCCGGCCTGGCCCAGGTGGAGCGTCCGCGTGATATCCGCGCCTGGCTTGAGGCGCAGCTGTACAAGCCGCAGTACTGAGAGCAGCTGACAAAACCCCTGCTGCTGCGTTGCGCCGCCTTGCCGTACCACTTGTACTGTCTGCGGCGGCGCGCCTTGCCCCAGGGACGCTACGCTATTTTGTTAGCCGCTCCACAACCCGATAACAGAAAACCCAGCTGCGTTGAGCCGGGGCCTCTACCAGGTTTTGTTAGCGGTTTGGGAGTGGAAGATTGCGCCGCCCGGACGGGGGCGCGTGAATAGCTGACGGGTGCTTCGCGCCTGATGACTTCCGCCGGGCCGGATAGCCGGCTGGCGGTGGTTGACCATACAAAGGTGTCTATCATGGACTACATCATTCATACCCTGCAGAAATACCCGGAGATTGCGATCTATCTGACCATCGCCGTCGGTTTCTGGGTGGGTAACCTCAATCTGGGCAAGTTCAATCTGGGGGTGGTTACCTCCACCTTGCTGGCTGGCCTGTTGATTGGCCAGGTGCATCTGGTGATTCCGGCCGTGCTGCAATCCACCTTCTTTGCCATGTTCCTGTTTGCCGTCGGCTATGCCGTGGGGCCGCAATTCATCCGCGCCCTCAAGAGCGACGGTATCTCGCAGGTGTTCTTTACCGTGCTGGTGTGTGCCTCCGGCCTGTTCACCGCCGTGCTGCTGGGCAAGATGCTGCATTACGATGCCGCGCTCACTGCCGGCCTGCTGTCCGGTGGCTATACCAATTCCACCGTGCTCGGCGTGGCCACCGACCTGCTGAATCAGGCCAGCCAGATGCCCGGTGGCGTGAAAGTGGCCATGGCGCTGATGCCGGTGGCCTATGCCGTGACCTATCCCTTTGGCACCGCCGGTTCGGCCTGGTTTCTGGCGTCCTTCGCCCCGAAAATGCTGGGTTTCAATCTGGTGGAGGAGTGCAAGACCTACGAAAAGGAAAATGGCAGCGGCCACACCGTGGGCAGCACCGCTTACCGCGAGTTTTCCGCCCGTGCCTTTCAGCTGAGCAATGTTGATCTGTTCGACAAGACGGTTTCCGAGGTGGAAGCTATGTTCAACCACGAAATCTTCGTGCGGCGCGTGCGTCAGGCCGTGGGCGCCAGGATTGTCGATTGCGAAGGCAGCACCCGCATCCAGCGCAATGATGTGGTGGCCGTTTCCGGCACGCTGACCGCGCTGCTGAAATACCAGCACCATTTCGGCCAGGAAGTGAAGGACGTGCCGCTGCTGGACTTCTCCACCGAGCTGCTCGACCTGGTGGTGACCAGTCGCAAATACGCCGGCAAGACGCTGGGCGACATCACCGGCGAACTGTTCGGCAAACCGGGCCGTGGCCTGTTCCTCACCCGCTTCAGCCGTGGCGATCTGGACATGCCGATGGGGCAGGATGTGGTGGTGCAGCGCGGCGATGTGCTGACCATTCTGGGTGCCAAGCAGGACGTGGCTGTAGTGGCCAAGCAGCTGGGCTATGCCGACCGTCCGCTGGAAAACTCCGACATGGCCTTCATGGGCTTCGGCATCGTGGCCGGCAGCATCCTGGGTGCCATCACCGTGCATGTGGCCGGCATTCCGCTCAGCTTCGGTACTTCGGTAGGCTCCATTGTGGCCGGTATTGTCTGCGGCTACCTGCGTGCGTCCATGCGTACTTTCGGCAAGATCCCCGGCCCGGCGCTGTGGGTGTTCAATAATGTCGGCCTGAACGGCTTTATCGCGGTCATCGGCCTGAACGCCGCCCCCGGCTTCATTGCCGGCCTGCAACAATACGGCCTCACCCTGCTGTTTGCCGGTGCCGTGGTCACCATGGTGCCGCTGATTGTCGGCCTGCTGCTGGGGCGCTTTGTGTTCAAGTTCCACCCCGGCATCCTGCTGGGAGCCTGCGCCGGCGCCCGTTCCACCACCGCTGCGCTGGGTGCGCTGCAGGACGCCGCCCAGAGCAAGGTGCCGGCACTGGGCTATACCGTAGGGTATGCCGTGTCGCGGCTGGTGATGGCCGTGTTCACCATCGTGCTGGTCAACGTGTTCTAGCGCTCTGCTTCCGTATCCTTTCGGTCGTCGTGGTTCTGCCATGACCTTGCCACGCAGATGACCCTGCGTGGCTTTTTTGCTTGCCATGCTGCGGTGCAATAACTGGCGCTGTGGGATAATGCCCCCGCCATGGCTGCAGCAAGGCCGGTTTTTCCAGTCAGACGGGCGTGCGACCCGGAGTTGGTATGAAACGAACCCGTTTTTATCTTTACCTGCTGTTTTCCATGTTGCTGTCGCTGCTGGCCGCCTATGCGGTGTACAGCATCAGCTGGCAGCAGCTGCTGCAGCAAAGGCAGCAGGAATCCGCCCGGCGGCTGGCGCGCAATGCCGGCTTTCTTGAGCACGAGGTGGACAAATACGGCCTGCTGCCGCTGGCGGCATCCTATAACGACACCCTGCGCGAAGCACTGCTGCACGCGGCCGATCCGCCACAGCTGGCGCGTGCCAATGACTACCTGCTGCGGCTCAATCAGGGGGCCGGCTCCTTGCAGGCCTATCTGATGGACCGGCAGGGCAAGGTGATTGCCTCCAGTAACTGGCAGCAAAAAGACAGCTTTGTCGGGCGCAATATCGCCTATCGGCCGTATTTCCAGCAGGCCGCGGCCAACCGCATCACCACCTTTTACGCCGTGGGTACCACCGGCAACGCGACGGGATTTTATCTGGCCACCGGCATCTACCAGGGGGGCGAGCGGCTGGGCGTGGTGGCCATCAAGATCGGGCTGGAACAGCTGGAACATATGTGGGGCAATATCGTCGAGCCCTTGCTGGTGTCTGATTCCAACGGCGTGGTGGTGCTGTCATCGGTGCCGGAATGGAAGTACCACGCCACGGTGCCGCTCAGCTTCGAGGCCCGGCTGGCACTGGAAAAAGCCCAGCAGTACAACAAGCAGGTGATCAAGCCACCGCTGTGGCAGCGCAAGGCGGTACTGAACAATCAGGCCAGCCTGGTGCAGATGGGGCTGGGCCGCAGTCGGCACGAATACCTGGCCATCAATCAGACCATACCGGTCAGCGGCATGACGCTGACCATGCTGCTCGATACCCACGAAATACACAGCCTGGCGCTGACCCGTGCGCTGGCCGTGGCGGTGATGGTGGGCTTTGCCTGCCTGCTGCTGCATTCGGTACGGCTGTGGCGCATGGGCATCAAGACCCAGGCCGAAGCCCGCCGCGCCCTGCAGCGCGCGCATGACCAGCTGGAAGAACAGGTGGAACAGCGCAGCAGCGAGCTGAAGCAGGCCAATGCCAGCCTGAAAATGGAAATCGAAGAACGCATCCAGGCCGCCCGCCAGGTGGAGAACTTCCAGAACGAGCTGATCCGCACTGAAAACCTGGCGGTGATCGGCCAGCTGTCCACCGGCATTGCCCACGAAATCAACCAGCCGCTGGCCGCCTTGTCCGCACTGTCGGCCAATACCGTGCGCTTTCTCGACATCAACGACCTGGCCACCGCGCGGGCCAATCTGGAACGCATCACCGACATCGTGGCGCGGCTGGGCGCGCTGACCGAGCAGCTGAAATCCTTTGCCCGCCGCCCCAGTGGCGAGCGGGAATCGGTCGTGGTAGCCCAGGCGGTGGACAATGCGCTGTTTCTGCTCAATCACCGCCTGAAGAAAACCCGCATCCGGCTGCAACTGCCCGCCCAGCCGGAAGACATCGTGGTGCTGTGCGAGGCCGTACGGCTGGAACAGGTGCTGGTCAACCTGGTCAGCAATGCCATCGACGCGCTGCAGGAAGTGGCCGAGCCGCTGATTGCCATCAGCTGGCAACGCCAGGACGATATCGTGCGCATCCAGGTACGCGACAACGGCAGCGGCCTGTCAGAACAGGTCAGACAACATATTTTCGAACCCTTCTTTACCACCAAGAAAACCAGCGGGCTGGGGCTGGGCCTGGCGCTGTCCTCGGACATCATCAAGGCCTATGGCGGCGTATTGTCCGCCGACAATCACCCGGATGGCGGGGCGGTGTTCACCATCACGCTCAGACAGAACAAGCAGGAGTAAACCATGAGCAATCTACAAGTACTGGTGATCGAGGACGACCAGGACGTACAGCTGGGCTATGTGCAGGCACTGGGGCTGGACGGCATCCCGGCGCAGGGCTTCGATTCGGTGGAAAAGGCCCGCCGCGCCATCGGCCGTGATTTTGCCGGCATCATCGTCAGCGACATCCGCCTGCCCGGCATGGACGGGCTGGCCTTCATGCAGGAACTGCTGGCCGACGACCCCGACCTGCCGGTCATCCTGATTACCGGCCACGGCGACATCGCCATGGCGGTGCAGGCCATGCGCGACGGCGCTTACGACTTCATCCAGAAACCCTTTCTGCCGCAAGTGCTGGTGTCGGTAGTGCAGCGCGCCATGGAAAAACGCCGGCTGGCGCTGGAAGTGCGCCAGCTACGCCGCCAGCTGGCCGCCTATGGCGGGCTGGAAAGCCGGCTGATCGGCAACTCCAATGTGATGGCCGAACTGCGCCGGCTGGTGCAAGGCGTGGCCGCCACCCCCACCGACATCCTGATCAATGGCGAAACCGGTGCCGGCAAGGAACTGCTGGCGCGCTGCCTGCACGACCTGTCCGGCCGCAGCGGCCCCTTTGTGGCGCTCAACTGCGGCGGCCTGCCGGAAACCCTGTTCGATAGCGAAATGTTCGGCCACGAAGCCGGCGCGTTTTCCGGGGCCAGCAAGCAACGCATCGGCAAGATCGAATACGCCCAGCATGGCACGCTGTTTCTGGACGAAATCGAAAGCATGAGCATGCCGATGCAGATCAAGCTGCTGCGCGTGCTGCAGGAGCGGGTGATCGAGCGGCTGGGCTCCAACCGGCTGATCCCGGTGGACTTCCGCGTGATTGCCGCCACCAAGGCCGATCTGTCCAAACTGGCCGAAGAAGACAAATTCCGCGCCGACCTGTACTTCCGCCTGAACGTGGTCACGCTGGACCTGCCGCCGCTGCGTGCCCGGCGCGAGGACATACCGCTGCTGTTCGACTACTTTGTCAGCCAGTCCGCCCTGCGCATGAACCGCCCGGCACCGGCCATCACCGCAGAAGTGGTGCGCGACCTGATGGCCTACCACTGGCCGGGCAATGTGCGCGAACTGCGCAACCAGGCCGACCGCTTTGTACTGGACTTGAAAATGGTGCCGGGCAGCGCCGCCGCCGACAGCCAGCCTACCCTGCACGCCGCGGTGGAATCGTTTGAAAAGGGCATGATTGCCGAAGAACTGCGCAAGCAGGGCGGCAATGTCTCCAAAACCGCCGAAGTGCTGAAAATCGCCAAGACCACGCTATTCGACAAGATCCGCAAATACGATCTGGAAGAAAAGTAGGCGGCACGCTGTTTTAACCGACAAAGCTGGTGACCGGGCAGAACAGTAGCCGGTCGCCGGCTTTGTCTATGGTGCGGGAGCACAAGTCAGGCCATGCCGTGGCATGGCAGGGAGGGCAGGGAGGCGTGGTCAGCGTCAAATTAATAGTCAGACTTGCAGGGATGGCTGGTGCTGATGCTCTGTGCCATTGATATTGAACCATACCTGATTTCTGCCATTATTTTTTGCCCGGTAAAGACAGGCATCCACCTTGTTGATCAAATCATCGATTGACTCGTTCTGCTCAAATACCGATACGCCAAGGGAAACCGTGATGGAAATGGGTGGGTCTGCCAACAGTTCGTGGTGCTCGATATCCATTCTGATCCGTTCGGCAATTTCCAGCGCTGTTTTCAAATCGGCACCGGGCAGAATGGCAATGAATTCTTCGCCACCATAGCGCGATAGCACATCGGATGACCGTAGCCTGGATTGCACGCGCTGGCCAAAGCAAAACAGCACCTTGTCACCTATGGCGTGGCCATAAACGTCATTGATTTTCTTGAAGAAATCAATATCAAACATGATCAGGCAGGAGCTTTCCTGCTCATGGTCTTTCTTTTGCTGGAGATGGGCCAGCATTGCATTAAGCGATCTGCGATTTGCCAGATTGGTCAAGGCATCATTATTAGCCAGAGTTTCGACCTGTTTAAGCGATTCTGCCAGGTCTTTGGCAAAATTATCATTTTCCAGTTGTAGTTTTATACCAAGAATGATCTTGTTGGATAATATGTTTATATTGTAGTGCAAGATAAACAGATATATTGTAAAGCCAATTGAAAATTCCGATGCGGCAAAAACCTCTGCTCCCCAGCCTAATGCCGGTGGAACCGCAAGCAGCCAAAGCCCGGCTGCGAAAAAACGGAATGCAGACATGCAGGTTACGTATACCGGGGCATTGATGGCAGCCACCCCGCACAGTACAACCACCAGCCAGGAATCGATCAGCTGGTTATAAAGAAACAGAAAGGGAACGATGGCGCCCCATGCCAGCCCGTCTGTGGCACAGATTAAATTCAATAGCAGGGTTATTTTCTTGTTACTCAAGCTGGCTGACTTGATATATAGAATTACCCCGTGCGCAACAAGCCATTCGGCAAAAAAGATCAATACCCATACGCTTATATTACGCAACGGGATGTGCTCATGGCACAGCCATACCACCAGCCCCCAGCCCAGTGGTGTCAGGAACAAGGTCTGTTGCAAGGACTCTACACATTGCTTGAGGGCTTTGCTGGTGGCAGCTTCCTGCACCGATTGATTGTAAGTGAATGCACTCATAAATTTATTAAAAATATGAAATTAAAAGATTTGGGTCGCTGCATGATTGCTTTGATTCGATTTGAATGTTTGCAAGGCGGTGGATGCTGAATGCGGAGATGTTTTTTCATGGTTATAGCATTTGCGCAAAAAAAACATAGCCCAATTGATGCCGGTGCCAACGGCAAGACGGGGTATCAGGAGAATATGGCTTTGCATGTACAGGGTAAACCTGTCATGCAAATTTAATTTATATCAATGGCATAAAACATGCCAAGTAATAAATATATTGAGACTAGGGTAGCGCTCTGCCCGGCATCATTGCAAATATCCTGATCGGTGTGTGCCATGCACTCCATGCCAGCCATAAGCGGACAGGCAAGCTGAATTGAGCGTATGGGCCGCAGGGCAGACCCCAGCATCGGTGCAGACCTTGACCTTCTGAGCTGCCTATCCGACAGCGAGCGATGGAGCGCGCCGGCTGGAACGGTAAGAACGCGAACTGCACAAGCAGGCCGACCGCTTTGTACTGGACTTGAAAATGGTGCCGGGTAGCGCCGCCGCCGACAGCCAGCCTACCCTGCACGCCGCGGTGGAATCGTTTGAAAAGGGCATGATTGCCGAAGAACTGCGCAAGCAGGGCGGCAATGTCTCCAAAACCGCCGAAGTGCTGAAAATCGCCAAGACCACGCTATTCGACAAGATCCGCAAATACGATCTGGAAGAAAAGTAGGCGGCACAAGCAAACCGGCAGCCTGGCGTATCGCGCTGCCGGTTGTTTACTGCTGCCCGAACATCACGCGGGCTGTGCCACCCGCCGTGCCTGCCGCTGCAAACGGCCGCGTAGCTGCTGATGACATGCCGCCGCCAGCCGCAACAACTCCCCGTTATCCAGTGACAATCCCTGCGGCGTGGCAATCTGCTGTGCCAGCGCCTGCACCGGCGTCACCGTGCTGTTCAACCCCTGCAAACGGCCATGAGCATGACGTAGCCGATTGTCTGGCGTGTAATCCAGCGTCAGCAACCAGTGAGAATGCTGCCAGCGCATCTCCTGCTGCAGCAGCGCCTGCAATACGGCATGACTCACCTGCACGCCGGCCTCCGCCGCCAGCGCCAAGGCTTGCTCCCAGCGTGGCGCGGTCGGCGGCAGCTGCGCCAGTGCCGGCAGCACACCGAGGGAAAGCCAGTCACGCAACTGCCGCGCCTGTGGCTTGCCACTGCGGCGCAAGGCCCGTAGCAAAGCCTGTGCGGGCCAGCATTCCGGCAGTGCATCCTTATCCGCTGTGATGTTGGTGGTGCTGTCGACGGCGAGCACATGCTGCAAGCGCTGCCCCAGGCGGCGGCCGACAGCAGCCTGCACATCGGCGGCGTACAGCCACCATTGCCCGTCATGGCGCAGCACATGCAGGGGCTTGCCGTGGTAGTGGAAACAAAGGGGAGGGGGATGTTGGGAATGCGAAGGGGTTTGCTTGGTCATGGAAATGGCCTTCTGTTGAGTCGTTGAAAGTCACCCCTGTTGAGAGGGTGGTCAGGCACTTCAACACCGCCAACAGTAACGGCCCGCAGTTTTTCCCGGTTGCCCGGGTATTGTATGGCTGCGCGCTACCCGACCATAAGCTGCGCATTGTCCATAAAAACGGACAATGACAAAACCGATGGAAGTAGAAATGCCGCAAGACTATCGGATGCGGCAGCCGCTGTTGAGGGTGTGTTGAGCACCAGCGGCACACTCTAGCGATGGAAGAATCAGGCGGAAACTGCTCGAAGGGGAGGGGGCGTCGCGCGCCATCATCATTCGCGATGGCGGCGGGGCATATGAATTTATCTTTGAAAATCAAATAAAAAGACAACTTGGCCGGTCTCGTCCCGCCGCCTAGGTCCTTTGCTTTTGCTTCGCCACTGCGGCAAAAGCCAGGCCCCAAAAAAGCGCCGCGCAGAGCGCCGAACTCCCGCCCCAGCCATGCCGCCCAAGGCGCGGCTGGAACTTGTGGCGCGCAATGTGTTGTTATGGCTGCTGTCGGTCAGAAGCAGCCTTTGCCATGATACGAAGCCAAAGACCTCAGTTCGGCCTTAGCTGTCAATAATGCTCATGTGCTAGGATGACTGCTATCGGCCAAAAGCAGTAATTCTATAGAACACTTGAAGCAAATATTTGGGTGACTGCTTTTGAGGAAGGCGGCCAGTTCTGTACCAACACTAGGTTAACCGCTATCGACTAGTTTGGACTTTGTTCGTTAGCTAACTTAGGGTTCTCGCATTCTTCCTGCATGTTTATTAGCAATAACCGAATTTTGAGTGGGTTCTGAATTTTCTGTGGCAATAATTTCATGAAGGTATCCGCAGGATAAAATTAATGGCATATATAGTAACGACGGTCTGTGATTATCTAGACAAGCACACGGAAACTATAATTGGAGAGCTTGCAATAGCAGATAACATTTCTGGGTTTGTTCAGTTATCACAACTGCAAGTCGAAGCATGGTACAAAACCGATAAGATTTTGCGAAAGATTTTCCACGACCTGATGCAGCACCACCCAAATTTGGGTGTTGTACTTGAGTATCGTCTTCCGCGTAGAGAAAAACGCATTGACTGTATTATTCTGATAGGCGGAACGGTTGTAGTCATCGAATTCAAGATAGGTTCAAATTCTTTTGGCAAACAAGATCTTGCTCAGGTTCTTGACTATACAATTGATATTAGAAATTATCATTACGAATCTCGAGAGCTTGTGATTCAGCCAATTCTTTGTGCGAGTGAGTATGTCGGAGAGGACGTTAAATATGAACACTCATACTCTGGGAAAATAAATAACGTAGTCAGCACTGGCTCATTGGGTCTTGTAAATTTTATAAAACACCTTGCTGAGTCAAGCGACGCGCCATCAGTTAACCCACTTAAATGGGCATCTTCTAAATATGTACCAACCCCTGGGATTCTTGATGCTGTGAGTATTTTATTTGCAGAAGGAGTTCAATCTGAGATTGAAATATGTCTTGCTCAGAATTCCGTAATTGATGATGCAATCAGTCATATAAAATTAGCTGCTGAAGAGAGTGTTGCGCAGGGGAAAAAGACGGTTTTAATTGTAACCGGTGTGCCAGGGTCTGGAAAAACTTTAGTTGGCCTAAAAGCTGTCCATTCATTTTCGAATCAAACGAATTACGGTGTTTATCTTTCAGGAAATGGTCCTCTCATGAAGGTAATGAGAGAGTCGCTTGCACGTAGCTATGCAAGGAAGAAATCAGTTCCCCTTATTGCAGCCAGGAAGACTTCCGAAACCCTATTGCATAGCGTCCATTCTTTCATCGACCATCATAAGCGAACAGGCTCGCCACCGGGAGAAACCCTCTTCATATTTGATGAGGCCCAGCGTGCATGGGGTGCGGACAAAATTTCTAAAATGAGTGGGAAGCAACGGGCCTTTTCCGGAGTCGAAAGCTTTTCGCCTGAACTCGACAAACTCTCGGAACCTGAGATACTTCTTCGAATATTGGATCGCAAGGAAGCTGGTTGCTTAATCGTGGCTCTTTGCGGAAACGGACAAGAAATCCATGATGGAGAGGCAGGTGTCGCAGGATGGATTGATGCTATTCAAAGAAACCCGCACTGGAATCTAGTTGCTCCAGGAGCAGTAATCGAAGAAATGGGACGATTAGTTGCTCAGCAATCGCAATTTACAATAAATGACCAATTGCATCTGTCGGTCCCATTAAGGTCGCATCGAGCTGAGAAACATTCACAATGGGTTGATGCTTTGCTTAATGGAAAGGCAAAAGAGGCAGCAAGCTTAGTAGCTCAAAGCTTATTTCCAATAAGAATTACTCGTTCAATTGACTCTGCGAGAGACTACATTCAGAAAACATTGCGAGGGGAGCGGAGGGCTGGTCTGCTTGCAAGTTCTGGTGCCAGTAGACTTCGTCCGTACGGAGTTGAGGTTTCGGCAGACTTCAGAAAAGGTATCGATTATCCATTTTGGTTTACAGGGGAGTGTGGTGATTTTAGAAGCAGTCATGGTTTAGAAATTGCCGCTACTGAATTTGAATGCCAGGGCCTAGAAATCGATTGGGCAGTACTAATTTGGTCGTGGGACTTACTTTTGACAGAAGGCTCCGTTGTTACTCAGCAATGTTCTGGGGTAACTTGGAAGAGCATCTCAAATTTCCAGAAAAGAAACTATTTAATAAACAAATACAGGGTGTTACTGACGAGGGCGCGGTTGGGGATGGTAATTGTTGTACCAATCGGTTCTGTATATGACACTAGCAGACCATCGCAACCTATGGATAATATGTACGAATACTTAAAAAGCTGTGGGTGTATTGATATTTGTTAGTGACAACCAGGCGCTTGTTGATAATCTTCCCGGTTTGCAAATCAAACTTTTTAGTTTATGGATATTTTGGATGCCAAGATCTGAGTGATTTCATTCCTAACCAGACTACTTCTCCAGAATGGTGGTAGTAATTCACTGCCATGCCCAGCCTGGATGAACGACCATCTATGCCGACGTGCAGCCGCTCAGTTAGATGATTGAGCGACTGCTTTGCTTTCAAACCTGCAGTTCGAGTTGTGGGTGAAGCGGTGTGCGCTGTGGCTCGGAAGTTCGCGTTCACTAGATTGAGAGCGGTCGTTTGGCGCGACTCGAACCCAAACGGTTGTAACCTGCCCATTGCCGATCAATCATGCCGGCAAGCCGAAGGGCGGGAATGGCCGAACAACTGACGATGCATCAACAAGGTCGGCGACAGTTCGGCCAAACCCGCCATTAATGCCATTGTGATATGATGACTACTATTGGCCAAGAGCAGTCGTAACAGATAGGCTGCACATGTGGATCGGGTTCGACCAAAGCGGAAGTCTATCCCCATAGCCGCCTACTTCCGCGGTTGGTGTAATGCAGACGGAAAACTCTTTGACTCTCGTATTGTGATTTGCAAAATCTATTAAAGAATAATTATATTTTGAGAAAGCCATGAAAATATTAATTGCTGCGTTATTGCTTGCCGTCCCAATTTTTGCAATTGCAGAAAGGTCAAGTACCTTTGATAAAAACGAGTCAGAAGCGCTTTACTATAAGATGGCAGATTCACTTCCTAAAATATCGAAAAAAGATATTGTTAGTGCGGTTTTAAGCGAATACCCATACACTAATGCGCCACGATATTTTTCCATAGAGGAGCTTATTAATAGCGATTTACACGTTGGAGGATTTATTCCGGGTGCGGCAGTCAAGACAGATATGCAGCGAGATTACGACGCACTAGATAAGTCAATTCGTGATAAATCTATTACAGTTAATAGCATTATCCACTCAAAAGTAGAAAATAGTGATCTAAGCTATAGAACTTATATCTCTAGATTGAATACGCTATTATTTTTATATGGACGTAGTCAATGCTCAAAGTATGATGAGTATACGGTGCTACGATCAGGCTGTGTCATGTTTATCAATGATTACATCAGCAATCAGATGAACTACTTAAAAAAAGACGCGAACCCAATCATGACATACTTTGAAGTGAATCCAAATTATTACCGGTAGTAGCTACCAAGCACTTTGCTGGCAATGGGAGCTGAATCGCCACTGCTTATCTGGATACTTTAACGGCTGCAATCAATATAGAAGCGGACGTCGATAGCCTGGCTGTGGCCGGCCGCTTTAGCCGACCTTTCGTCGTATTTTGGATACGACCGGGATGGCTGCTTAGGCTCGGAATCCACCCTCATTCCCCGCTGGCTTCCACCGACTAACCCCGCAGCTAAAAAGGGATCTTTGCCATGCAAAAGATCCCTTTTTCATATGCCCGGTGCCAGTTGCTGCCCGCAGCTTGCGTTTCCTGGCTAGCCGGTCCTCACTTCGCCAGCGCCACTTCCACACAGCGCGCCTGCAGCAGGCGGCCGATGTCTACCGGCGACATCGCCACTTGCAGGCCGCGGCGGCCGCCGTTGATGTATACCTGTGGCAGTTGCAGGATGCTGGCTTCCATATATACCGGCATGAGGGTGCGGGTGGCGAAGGGGCTGGTGCCGCCCACCAGGTAGCCGGAGTGGCGGTTGGCCACATCGGGCTTGCACGGCTGCACTTTCTTGCAGGGCAGCTGGCGCGCCAGTTCCTTGGCCGATACCTTGCAGTCGCCGTGCATCAGTACCACCAGCGGCAGGCCGTCCTGGTCTTCAAACAGCAGGGTCTTGATGACGGCGTGTTCGTCCACCTTCAGTTCGCGTGCCGGGGTGGCGGTGCCGCCGTGTTCTTCGTAGTGGTAGGCGTGGCAGCTGAAATCCACCTTGTGCTCCAGCAGAAAGCGTAGTGCCGGGGTGCTGCCGGCAATGGTCGGGTGTTGCATGGTTGACTCCATCGGTCATGGGGCGCAGCCGGCGGCCTGCGTACGCCGCCGGGCGTGTTGGCGGTATCAGGCGGTGTGCTGGACGAGCAGGCCGTATTCCTCGGGGAAGGTGTGCAGCGAGCTTTTCACCACGGTGACGGCACCGTCGATCAGGCCGCAGCGGCCGCTGCCGGGCAGGATCTGGCACAGGTGTTGCAGCGCATCCAGATCGGCCGGGCTGTGGCGGCCGCCATCCACCCGGTCCAGCAGGCGGGCCAGCTGGAAGGTGCCGCATTTGCAGGAGGGGCACTGGCCGCAGGAGCCTTTGGCGAAGAAGTCGATGTATTCGGCCACCTTGCGGATGATGCTGCTGCCTTCGGAGATGACGATCATTGCGCCGGTGCCCAGCCGCGAGTGGCGCAGCCATACCGAGTCGAAATCCAGCGCCACGTCCAGGTCGCGCGCGGTGAGCAGGGTGTTGGAGGGGCCGCCGGTGAACACCGCCTTGAAAGCCTTGCCCTGCAACATGCCGCCACCGTAGTGGAACACCAGCTCTTGCAGGCTGGAGCCCATGGGCAGCTCGTACAGGCCGGGGCGCAGTACGTCGCCGGATAGTGAGTACAGCTTGGTGCCGCAGGCCTTGCCCACGCCCAGGGCGCGGTACCAGCCGGCGCCATGGCGCAGGATGTGGCTGACATTGGCCAGGGTTTCCACATTGTTGATCAGGGTGGGCTGGTTATTGATGCCTTGCTCGGCCGGGAAGGGCGGTTTTTTGCGCGGGAAGGGGAAGCCGGCTTCCAGCGAGGCGACCACGGCGGTTTCTTCCCCGCCGATATAGCGGCCGGAGCTGGCCACCACCTTGATGTCCAGCGGGTGGCCCAGGGCGTGGCTGAGCTTGTCCAGCCATGGACTGTCCTGCCACTGGCTGACCGCCTGCTGCATGGTGTGCAGGCTGCTGTCCTGGTGCGGGTTGAGGTAGAAGATGAGGCAGCGGGCGCGCACGGCCAGCGCGGCGATCAGTGCGCCTTCCACTACCTGGTGCGGCGATGCGCTGAGCAGGGTGCGGTCCTTGAAGGTGCCGGGTTCGTCTTCGTTGCCATTGCATACCACGTATTTGCAGTCGCCCACCGCATTGGCGGTGGCTTCCCATTTGCGCCAGGCGGGGAAGCCGGCGCCGCCCATGCCGCGCAGGTCGGCATCGGCAATGCAGCGGATGATGGCGCTGGGGGCGCCAAGGGCCGCTTGCAGGCCAAGGCCGCCGCCCGCGTGCAGCCAGGCGGCCAGATCGGGGCCGACCTGTACGGCCGGGTTGAGCAATACCTGATTGAGTTTTTCCATGATTGTGTTCTCTTAGGCGCGTGCGCTGGCGGGGCGGTGCAGTGTCAGCCTGGCCAGGCCCGGATACAGCAGCGGGGCTGGCTGGCTGGCGTCCAGCCCGGCCAGGGCCAGCTGGCGTTGCCAGCGATAAACGTGTTCGATACCGCCGCGCAGGGGCGGCAGCGATGATTTGTTGCGGGCAGCCTGGGCCAGCCGTGCCGCCTGGCGTCCGGCGCGGCGGCCAAAGGCGAGGATGTCGAGCAGGGCATTGCCCATCAGCCGGTTGCGGCCATGAATGCCGCCGGTGATTTCCCCGGCGCACAGCAGGCCGGGTACGCTGCTCTGGCCCTGGCTGTCGATCACCACGCCGCCGTTCTGGTAGTGCAGGGTGGGGTAGACCAGCAGGGGTTCGCGGGTGGGGTCGATACCGCATTTGTCGGCCAGGTGTTGCAGTGCCGGCAGCTGGCTGGCCAGTGTTGGCAGGCCGGGTCCGCACAGCGGGCGCAGGTCGAGAAACAGGCCCAGCTGGCCGTCGCGCTCGATACCTCGGCCGGCAGCACATTCGCGCAGCATGGCGGCGGTGACTACATCACGCGGGGCCAGCTCGTCGACAAAGCGCTCGCCCAGGCCGTTCAGCAGCAGGGCACCGGCCGAGCGGGCGGCTTCGGAGATCAGCCCTCCGCGCAGGCGCGGCGGCCAGGCCACCCCGGTGGGGTGGTACTGGAAGGCATCCATGTCACGCAGTTGCGCGCCCAGGCGGTAGGCCAGCACCAGCCCGTCGGCGGTGGCACCGTAGTGATTGGAAGTAGGAAAACCTTGCAGATGCAGCTGGCCGCAGCCGCCGGTAGCCAGAATGGTTTGCCGGGCCGATACCACGATAAAGCGCTGGTATTCCAGGTCGTAGAGCACGGCACCGGCACAGCTGCCGTCCTGGTGTGACAGCAGTTCCACCACCGGGCAGCGGTTCAGCAGCTGGATGCCGGGCTCCAGTTCCACCGTTTCGCGCAGCACGCGCATCATTTCCAGTCCGGTGTAATCGCGGTAGCACAGGATGCGTGGCTGGCTGCAGCCTCCGGCCTGCTTGTAGCGCAGCTTGCCGCCGTCGCTGAGCGGGTCTGCCAAGTCAAAATGCATGCCCAGTTCGATCAGCCAGCGGATGACGCCGGGCGCATCGCTGGCCAGCTGCGCCAGCAATTGTGGGTCGGCCGCGTGGTGGCCGCCGCGCATGGCGTCGTCGAAGTGCTGTTGCGGGCTGTCGCTGGCGGCCAGTGCGGCCTGGATGCCGCCTTCGGCCATCACGGTATTGCTGTCGCCCAGCCGCAGCTTGCTGGCCAGCATGACAGCGGCCCCGCTGCGGGCGGCGGTGAGCGCGGCGGCAGCCCCGGCCCCGCCACCGCCCAGTACCAGCACATCGGTGCTGCGTTGTTCGGCGCCGGCCAGATCAAAGCCGTCAATCAGGGCATTGCTTTGCAGCAGTTCGGCCAGGCGCGGGTGGCAGGGCTGGCCACGGCTGGGGCCGATGTGCAGCAGGGTGCTGGCATCGGCAGCGTGGTCCGGGTGGTATTGCGCCAGCAGGGCTGCGGCTGACAGATCGTCCGCCCGCCGTGACGGGGTGGCATGGCTGGCGCGGTTCTGGCTGGCCTGCTGATATTCAATGGCGCTGTTCATGAGCTGCTCCTCGCCTGATAGGCCGTGGTGTCGATGGCCAGCTGGCCGCGGGCTTGCTGGTCCAGCCGGCGCAACAGCTCGCCGGGGCGCAGGTTCTGGATGGCCTGGGCGCGGCGCAGGTAGAGGCCGACATGGTTGGGGCGGATGTTTTCCGGGCAGGCCAGGGTGCACAGATTGCACATGATGCAGGGGTCGAACAGCGCGGCAGCGGCGGGCAGCTCGCCACGGCTGGCCAGGGCAATGCCTTGCTGCACCGGGATGCCACGCGGACAGGCGCGGTCGCAACCACCGCAATGGCGGCAGTGGGCGGTTTCGGGAAAGGTCTGCTGCAGTTGTGGCAGTGTCTGCCAGCCGTCGCGCAGATCATGCGGGCGGTAGTGGTGGACGTGGTCGGGCTGGTAGTAGTCGATAAAGCTGACCTGCATGCCGTCTTCCACCACGGTTTCGCAGGCCAGCCGGCTGACGGTGTCGCGCTCGCCGGCCTTGCGGACCAGGCAGCGACAGGAGCCGCACACGCCCTGGCCCATGCAGCCGATATTGGCGGTAACGGCGTCGGGGCCATGCAGCCGGGTTTGCAGGATGGAGTCGCCTGGCTGCGCGGCCATCACCTTGCCGTCAATGCTGATGCGGATGGTTTCACTCATGGGATTGTCCTCAAGCTTGGGTTGCGGCCAGCGGCGGCTGGGGGGGCTGCCACTGGCCGGGCCGTTAGCCGTGCTACTGCAAGGAGCGTGCCACCGGGATGGTTTTGCGCAAGTGATTGAAATGGAAGGGGGATTTGCCATTGCGCCATGGCCGGGGTACTTGCCATGGACGGAAAACCGCGCGCCGGCAGGGCGGTGGTTTACGGAAAACCTTACGCTGGCTGTTGGTTTGTGCCGTTGTGCCGTTGTGCTGGCGGACAGGCAAAGTGCGGATTTCCGTACTTTTTAAACAACGGATTCGCGGCGGGCCGTACTTTCACCGTATTGCTGCCGTCATTTCCTTTTTTAATCAATGGCTTGCAATGGCTGTGGCGTGGCACGGGGCTTGCTCTGAGGTGGGTGGGAGACACACTACAGAAATCAAGGAGCAAGACCATGTGGGGAACCATGAGTACAGCACTGCTGCCAGTGGTGCTATTGATGATGCTGGGCTGGTTTGGCGGCCAGCGCGGTTATTTTCGCCAGGCCGATGTCAGCGTGCTGGCCACGCTGGTGATGCGCTATGCCCTGCCTTGTGCGCTGTTTGTCGGCGCGCTGAAAACGCCGCCGGAGCGCATCCAGAATCTGCCTTTCATCCTGTGCCTGGGCTTCGGCTTTGTCGGCAGCTATGTCATCGCCTTGCTGGCTGGGCGCTATTACTACCGCAGTGATCTGAAAAGCAGTGCCATCCAGGCGCTGGTCTGTACCTTTCCCGACATGGCCTATTTTGGCGCGCCCATCCTGCAGCAGGTATGTGGGCCGCAGGGCTTTATCGGGGTGCTGATCGGCAATCTGATCACCAGCTTTGTCATCCTGCCGCTGACCATCGTGCTGTGCCGCTGTGGTGAAATGGCGGAGTCTGGCCGTGACGATGGCGTGGTGACCATGCTGAAACAGAGCATGGTGAAGACCCTGTCCAACCAGATTGTCTGGCTGCCGATTCTGGGGGTGATCCTCAGCTTCAATCATCTGCATCTGCCTGCTGCGCTGCAGGAAGGCGTGGACATGCTGGCCAAGGCGGCCGGCGGGGTGTCCTTGCTGGCGCTGGGCCTGATGTTCTGCGGTGAAAAGCCGGCGTTCAACGGCCATGTGCTGGGCAATGTGGCGATGAAAAACTTCCTGCAACCGGCCTTGATGCTGCTGGGCATCTTCCTGTTTGGCGTGGATGCCGAGTTTGCCAGGCAGGCCTTGATTATCGGGGCGGTGCCCACCGCCATTGCCGCCTCGATGTTTGCCGTGCGCAACCAGACCTACGCCCTGCATGCCTCGCACTCGGTGCTGGTGGGGACGGTGATCGGGGTGTTTGGCGAGGCGGCGCTGATCTACCTGATGGCCTGAGCTGGCTCTGGCCAGGTTGGCCGCAGCAGGCCAAGGCAGCCAGCGCCCGGCTTGACGATGTGCGCTGCAATCAGCGTGGTTTGTGACAAGGCCCGGCATTGCCGGGCCTTGTCACGTCTGGGCCACTGCCGGCTATTTGCCGCGCGGGCTCAGCTTGAGAAAGAGCAGGCGCACCAGCAGATAGACCACGGCATTCAGCAGCGTCATCAGCAGCAGGATGGCCGGCAGCGACAGGCTGGATGGCGCGGCCAGGGCGCCGCTGTGAAAGCCGCCGGCCAGCAGGGAGGCAGCAAGCAGGGTAGAGAGCAGTTTGAAGGTCATGGCAGCAGCTTTGGGCAAGAAGGTAGGCTGCTGGATAGTGCAAACATCGTGCCTGGCTTGATTGCTTCAAGTTGTTGAAATGGCTGGTGTTTTTTAATGGCGGTACGGCGGGCCGCCGATAGGGCCGCGCCCGCCGTGCGGAAATCCGTCAGCCGGCGCGCTGGCGGGCCTGCAGATGCAGCAGGATGGCCTGGCCGCCGCTGAGGATGTCGTCGCCAATGGCCAGCGCCGCCGCCGCGCCATCGCGCTGGCGCATGGCCTGCAGCACCGGGTAGTGGTAGTCCAGCATGGCGCTGCCACCCTGCTGGTAGACAGCGGCGATCAGCGGGCCCATCTGCAGCCAGATGCGGTAGAGGATGCCATGCAGGAAGGGCAGGCCGGCGATGTCGACCAGGGCAAAGTGAAACTGCTGGTTCAGCGCGCAGCCCTGGGCGATGTCCTGCGCGGCCATGGCCACGGCATTGCGCTGTACGATGTCCTCCAGCCGGGCGATATCGGCAGGCTCTGCCTTGTTTGCGGCGGTTTCGGCCGCCAGGCCCTCCAGCCGGATGCGGATGGCGCGGATTTCCAGATAGCGCTCCACCGTCATGTGCGGCACGCGGATATCGCGTGGCGACTGCATGGCCAGTGCCTGTTCCTGTACCAGCCGCAGGATGGCATCGCGTACCGGGGTGACGCTGGTGCCCAGCTGTTCTGCCAGCTCGCGTATTTTCAGGCGCGCACCGGGTTGCAGCCGGCCTTGCAGCAAGTCATTGCACAGCAGCTGGTAGACCGTGCTGCCCAGATTGTCGTGTTCCAGGGTGTCGAGTTGGTAGTCCATGCGTTGCAGGCCGGTGTGCGAGGGTGACAAGGGCCACATCTTAGCACTGCGGCTTGTCAGAATGAAATGCAGCAAATATGATGCATCATAATTTGATGAATCATAATCTGATGCGGCCGCGTGCTGCTGCCGCCATCCTGCTGACAGGAGTCATGTCATGTCCCCATCCACCCGCTATATGCTGTTGACCGGTGCCAGTCGCGGCATCGGCCATGCCACGGTCAAGCTGTTTCAGGAGCATGACTGGCAGATCTTCACCGTGTCGCGCCAGCCGTTTTCCGAAGCCTGCCTGTGGCCATCGGCACGGCAAAGCCATATCCAGGCCGATCTGTCCGACCTGTCCTGCCTCGAGCAGCTGATTGCCGAAGTACAAGGCCGCCTGCCCAATGGCGAGCTGCACGCGCTGGTGAACAATGCCGGTATCTCGCCCAAGGGGCCGCAGGGCGAGCGGCTGGGCATTCTGGCCAGCGATGCCGATGTCTGGAGCCGGGTGCTGAATGTCAATCTGGTCTCCACCGCCTTGCTGGCACGCGGCCTGTTTGCCGAGCTGAAAAAGGGGCAGGGCTCCATCGTCAATGTCACCTCGATCGCCGGCTCGCGCGTGCACCCGTTTGCCGGCGTGGCCTATGCCGCCTCCAAGGCCGGGCTGGCGGCACTGACCCGCGAGCTGGCGCACGAGTTTGGCCCGCATGGCATCCGTGCCAATGCCATTGCGCCGGGGGAAATCGACACCGCCATCCTGTCGCCGGATACCGCCCGCATCGTGGAGCGCGATGTGCCGATGCACCGTCTGGGTACACCGCACGAAGTAGCCGAGGCCATTTACTTTCTCTGCTCCGGCCACTCTTCCTATATCAATGGCTCGGAAATCCACATCAACGGTGGCCAGCATGTGTGAAACCGTGTCCCCAGCCGTGTCCCAAGGTGTGATCGACCAGCTGTTTGCCACCGCGGCCGCGCCGGTGGAGTGCAGCGAGGCCACCGCACTGCTGTGGCAGCATTACCGCCTGCGCGGTGTGGCCAGCCCGCTCAATAGCGAGCGCGATGCCAACTTCCATATCCGCGGCTACGATGGCCGCGAATATGTGCTGAAGCTGAGCCATCCGGCGGAAGACCGTGCTGTTACCGATTTCCAGAGCCGTGCCTTGCTGCATGCGCGGGCAGCGGACCCAAGCCTGCCCATTCCGCAGCTGCTGCCGCGCCACGACGGCCAGCCTTATGCCGTGGTGGCACTGGCCGATGGCAGCCAGCGCGTGCTGCGCCTGCTCAGCTATCTGGCCGGCCAGCCCTTGCACCAGATTCAGCGCAGTGCGGCCCAGCGCCGTCATCTGGGGCAGACACTGGGGCGGCTGGACAATGCCTTGCGCGATTATGCCCACCCGGCGGCCCATCACCCGCTGCTGTGGGATATCCAGCATGCCCAGCGGCTACAGCCCCTGCTGGACGAAACGCCGGACAGTGCGCAAAAAACGCTGCTGGCCGACTGGCTGGCCCACTTCATGCAGCAGGTGCAGCCGCAGCTGGCCGGTTTGCGCCGTCAGGTGATTCACAATGACCTGAACCCGCACAATGTGCTGGTCGATCCACAAGACCACATCCGCACCGCCGGCCTGATCGACTTTGGCGACATGGTGCAAGCGCCCTTGATCAACGAGCTGGCGGTGGCCTGCTCCTACCAGCTGTCCAGCAGTGAAAACCCGCTGGATGGCGCCGGCGAGCTGATTGCCGGCTATCACGCCGTCTGTCCCTTGCTGCCGGGCGAAATCGATCTGCTTTACCCGCTGATCATGACCCGGCTGTGCATGACGGTCACCATTACCGGCTGGCGGGCGGCGCGTTATCCGGAAAACCGCAGTTACATCCTGCGCAATCACGGCCTGAGCTGGGACGGCCTGCAACGGCTGGCCGCCTTTGGCCCGGCGCGCGCCAGTGCCTATCTGCAGCCCTTGTGCCAGACGAAAGGACAAGCATGAATCCCCCAGACCAACGCATGGCCAATGCCTTTGACCCGAACACGCTGGCCAGCCTGCCGGCCAGCGAGCAGGCGCTGATCCGCCGTCGGCAGCAGGCGCTGGGGCAGGCTTACCGCCTGTTTTACCAGCAGCCCCTGCATCTGCTGCGCGGCGAGGGCGTGTGGCTGTACGACGCGGCCGGCCAGCCCTATCTGGATGTGTATAACAATGTCGCCTCGGTGGGGCACAGCCACCCGCAGGTGGTGGCGGCCATTGCCCGCCAGGCCGCCACGCTCAACACCCATACCCGTTACCTTGACCAAGGCATCGTCGATTACGCCGAGCGCCTGCTGGCCACGCTGGCCATGCCCGGTTATCAGGCCATGTTTACCTGCACCGGCAGCGAGGCCAACGACCTGGCCTTGCGGCTGGCGAACAATTTCAGCGGTGGGCAAGGGGTGATTGTGAGCGCCCATGCCTACCATGGCGTTACCAGCAGTGTGGCCGCCTGTTCGCCAGCCTTTGGCGAAGGCGTGGCGCTGGGGCCGAATGTGCGTACCGTGGCGCCGCCGGATGGCTATCGTGGTAACGCGCAGCAAGTGGCAGAGCAATTTACCCGTGATGTACAGGCGGCGATTGCCGATTTGCAGCGCCACGGCGTCCGCCCGGCAGCGCTGCTGGTGGATACGCTGTTTACCAGCGATGGCGTGTTTGCCGATCCGCCCGGTTTTCTGGCAGGTGCGGTGGATGCCATTCACGCGGCGGGCGGCTTGTTCATTGCCGACGAGGTGCAGGCCGGTTTTGCCCGCAGCGGCAGCCATTTCTGGGGCTTCCAGCGCCATGGCGTGGTGCCGGACATCGTCACCATGGGCAAGCCCATGGGTAATGGTCACCCGCTGGCCGGGCTGGCGGCACGCGCCGACATCATCGATGCCTTTGGCAGCCGGGTGCGCTACTTCAATACCTTTGGCGGCAATCCGGTGTCCTGCGCTGCCGGCATGGCAGTGCTGGAGGTCATCGAGCAGGAGGGCTTGCAACACAATGCCCATGTCACCGGGGCGTATCTCAAGGCCGGGCTGCAGGCGCTGGCCGGCAAGCATGCGCTGATTGGCGATGTGCGTGGCGCCGGTTTTTTCCTTGGCGTGGAGCTGGTGACCGACCGCCACGGCAAACAGCCGGCCACAGCCGCCGCCACCCGTGTGGTCAATGCACTGCGCGAGCGGCGCATCCTGCTCAGTGCCACCGGCCCGGCCGGCAATATCCTCAAGCTGCGGCCGCAGCTGCCGTTTGCCCGTGAACATGCCGACCTGCTGCTGGATGCGCTGGATGCGGTACTGGCTGCCTTGTAGCCGGCACTAGTCCTCGGCCTGGGCCCGGCGCGCCTGGGCCTGCAGGCTGTCCAGCCGGTCCTGTGCCATGTTCATCACCACCCCCTGGGCAAACACCAGCTTCAGCAGCCGGCTGAGCGTGCTGCCCGGCAGCATTTCCACGGCCAGCCGTGCACCGCGTTCATAAGCCAGCCGGCTGCAGTCGTGCCAGCGCACCAGCCGTGCCATATTGCCGGCCAGGTCATCGGCAATCTGCTCGGGCCGCCGCAGCACGCGGGCGGCATTGGCGCTGAGGTAGTCCAGCCGCGGTGTGGCCAGGCTGATGCGGGCGACATCCTGGCGCAGCGCGCTGGCGGCTTCATCCAGCAGGCTGCAATGCGAGGGCACGCTGATGTCCAGCCGCTGGCAGCGACCGGCTCCTCCGGTCTGGATCAGGCTGGCCAGCTGCTGCAGGCCAATCTCGCTGCCGGCCACCACCAGCTGGCGCTCGGCATTGATATTGGCCAGATAAAGCGGGCTGCCGGCAGCCCGCAGCTGCGCCAGCAGGCTGTCCAGCTGCGGCAGGGCCAGCCCGGATACCACGCTCATGCCATAGCCCTGCGGATAAGCCTGTTCCATCAGCTGGCCGCGCCGCCGTACCAGGCGCAGGGCGGCGGCCAGCGGCAGTGCCTCGGCCACCACGGCGGCGGCAAAGGCGCCAATCGACAAACCGGCCACCATCTGTGGCTGGATGCCTTCCGCTTGCAGCAGGCGGGCCGAGGCCACGCCGGCAATCAGCAGGCAGAGCTGCACCGCCACGGTGGAACGCAGCGCGGCGGCAGAGTCCAGCAAGTGCGGCGAGCTGCCCAGCACGGCTTCCGCCTCGGCCAGCACGGCCTGGCAGGCGGCATGCGCTGGCAGCTGCTGCAACATGCCGGGGCGCTGGCTGCCCTGGCCGGGAAAGACAAACAGGATGCTCATCAGCATTGCTCCATCGCGTTAAGCCGGCTGCCCGGCCATGCTGCCAGCGGCTCATCCAGCAGCAGCGGGCCGCTGGCGGTCTTGACCAGCACCCGGCCCCCGCGCAGCCATTCCTCCAGCGCCACGCCGCCAGTAGGGGTCTGCAGCTGGACATCCACGCGGCAAGGCAGCCCTGCCAGCGTTGCCGCCAGTGTTTGCATGCGCGAACGCGCCGGGGGCAGCGGGCAGCGCAGCAGCAGGTCCAGATCGCTGTTGCTGCTAAGGGTGGCCTGGCCGGTGGCCAGCTCGAACCCGGCACTGCCGGTAATGCCCCAGACGAGGCCGCAGTCTTGCAGGGCGGCGTGGGCCTGCTGCAGCGCCTGCAATGCCGGCAGCTCGGCCAGGCGCGGATGTTGTCGCCAGCCTTGTTGTGCCGCCACTTGCTCCGGGCTGAGTGCCCGGCATAGTTGCTGGCTGCTGGCCCACAAGGCAGAGCGCTGTGTGCGCAGCGGACCGCGCACCCCGACCGCAATCAGGCCGGCTCTGGCGGCGGCGCGGCGCACCACCACCGGCAGTCCGGGGTGCCAGTGCCGTGGCAGCCAGTCCGGCAGCGTGCTGTCGGCCACGAGCGCCGCAGCCCTGTCCAGCCAGAGCAGATCGTGCGGGAGACAGGGATGGCCCATCGGAAACTCCTGAAAAAAAAGACGGCAGCGACCAGCGCTGCCGCGACAAGACTTTACTTCAGCAGCTGAAGTAAAGAGGAGGTTGCTATCAGGCCATGATGGCCTTGGTGGCCAGGTAGAGTGCCGATGGCCCCAGCAGGCAGCCCAGCCCGGTATGGAAGGTAGCCACCAGCGCGCCATAGGGCACCAGCCGGCGGTCGGTGGCGGCAAGGCCAGCCGAGACACCGCTCACGGTGCCGGCCAGCCCGCCGAACACCATGGCCGAGCGCGGATTGTTCAGGCCGAGGAAGCGGGCGGCAAACGGTGTGCCCACCATCACCATGATGGCCTTGAGCAGGCCGGTGGCAATGCTCAGCGCCATCACGTCCGAGCTGGCACCCAGTGCCGCCCCGGTCACCGGGCCGACAATATAGGTGATGGCACCGGCACCGATGGTGGTCATGCTCACCACGTCACGGTAGCCAAAGGCATGGGCAATGCTGGCGCCGACGATAAACGGGAGCACCGTCCCCAGCAGCAGCGAGCAGGCGCCGATCAGCCCGGCCTTGCGTGCTTCGGTGACCTGTACTTCAAAGGCCGTGGCCACGATGGCGAAGTCGCGCAGCATGGCGCCGCCCATCAGTCCGATGCCGGAAAACAGCGAGACATCGGCCAGGCCGCTTTGCTTGCCGGTGAGCACGCCACCGTAATAGGCCAGCCCCAGGCCGATCAGGATGGCAATGGCCGAGCCATGCACCCGCCCCAGCGTCAGCCGGCGCGACAGCCGGGCGGACAGCCAGGTGATGATGCCCACCAGCAGGAAGGCCGTCACCAGCCCGTTGTGTGCCAATACTTTTTCCAGCATTTGCATGATGTTGCTCCTGTATCAGGCCAGTGGGTCTTGTGGGGTTTCGGCTTCCGGCTGCCATGCCTGCTGGCTGCCGCCGCGATTGAGCAGGGCGATGACGCAGCCGCATACCACGACCGCGCCCAGCGCACCCAGCACGGCCACCGGCCCGCCACGCAGGGCGGCAACCACGTTCTGCGTGGCGGCCATGGCCACCACCACCGGAATGTACATGGCACCCCAGAAGGCGACGCCCTGTTCGGTTTCCTGTGGCAGCAGGCCACGCTTGTGCAGGTAGAGCCGGGCGAAAATCAGCAGCAACATGGCAATGCCCACGCCGCCGACATTCGATTTGACGCCGATCAGGCTGCCCAGCAGGTCGCCCAGAAACAGACCCAGCAAGTGGCAGGCTGCCAGCAAGGCAGTTCCGTAGATGATCATGGTGTGTCTCTCCTTTGTATTGTCATATTGTGTTCACCTGTTACCGCAGTATTGGCCATGCGCCCTGATGTTTGCTGGTTTTAGCCTCCTATTTCTGCCCATTGCGCTTGCAGCAGCGTACGGACCTTGCGCGTGGCCAGGCGGTGTTCGCCGTGCAAGCGCTGGTGCAGGTCGCGCTGCGGGTCGGCCTGGATGTCCAGCAGTGCCGCGGCCAGCGCGTCACGCACCAGCTGCAGGTCGGCCGCGGTGGGCTGGTCCGGCTGCGCGGTCTTCAGCAGTCGCCACAGCAAGCCCAGGCTGGCGTAGCTGGCAATGTCATAGGCCATGGGCGGGATGCTGGCGGCCAGCTTTTCCAGCTCTTCCACCGTGCGCAGGGTGATGCGGGCGGCGGCCTGCTTGCCCATGGCATGAACCATCACCCCGGCATCGTCCAGCGCCAGCAGGCGGTTGGCCTGGTAGCCGTGGGCCAGGAAGGCACCTGACATGGCCTTGCCGACAATCAGCCCGATCACCGGGTGGCCGGCCAGCCGGGCGCCGGCATAGGCTGCCGCGGCGGCGGCCAGAGCCTGGTGGATGCCATAGGCTTCTTCGCGCCGGCCATAGGCCTGGCTGGGAACATCGATGATGGCGACGATGGCGCGCTTGCCGGGCTGCTGACGGTCGGCTTCCACCGCGGCGTCGATGGCGGCGGCCAGTGCCCAGCCTTCCAGCAGGCCCACCTCGCCATGGCGGGCGCGTTCAAACGGGTTGTGCGGGTCGGCCACTACCGCGATATAGCGTGCCGGCTGCCCGGCCAGTTCGGCATCCGTCACCAGCAGGGATGGCGGCAAGCCTTGCTGCAGTGGGGACTGGCCACACAGGGCGTTAAACCAGTCGCGGCCGCGCTGGCTGATGGAGGGCTGGCTCATGGCTTGGCTCCTGACTGGAAAAGTTGACGGGCTGAAGCGGCATCGGCCTGGCTAGTGCTGTCCATGGCCAGCAGCCTTTGCAACATGTGCTGGCTGCGGCGGTGACGCGGCTGCTCGGGCAGGCCGCGGGCGATGAAGTCCAGCAGTTGCTGGCGGATCAGCACACTGTCGTCGTCCAGCAGGGCATCGGCCAGTCCGCAGGCCCGGCGCTGTTCGCCGCCAGTGAGGCTCCAGATAAAGGGCCGGTTGCGCGAGTCGTATTCCGCCACGCCGGCTTCCTGTTCGATCACTTGCGGGCCGTTCAGCCCCAGTCGCGCTTCGCGGGTGACGATCAGATAACTGCACAGGCCGGCGGCAATCGACATGCCGCCAAAGCAGCCCACGGTGCCGGCGATGATGCCGATCACCGGCTGATAGCGGGCCAGGTCGACAATGGCGGCATGGATTTCGGCAATGGCGGCCAGGCCCAGATTGGCCTCTTGCAGGCGCACGCCGCCGGTTTCAAACAGGATGACGGCGCGGGTGGGAATGCCCTGGCGATTGTCTGCTGCCGCCAGCTCCAGTGCAGAGACCAGCTTGGCCCCGCCCACTTCGCCCAGGCTGCCGCCCTGGAAACCGCCTTCGATGGCGGCAATCACCGCCGGCTGGCCATCCAGCAGGCCCTTGCAGATGACCACGCCGTCATCGGCCTGGGCCACAATGCCCTGCGCCCCCAGCCAGGGTGAGTATTGCCGGTCAAATGGACCGGCCAGTTCGCGGCTGCTGCCGGCATCCAGCAGGCTGTGGGCGCGTTCGCGGGCGCTCAGCTCGATAAAGCTGTGGCCTTGCAGCAGCCGGGCGATGTCTTGTTGATGGCTCATGCGGACAGTTCCTCCAGGGCCTGGGCCAGCCGCAGGCTGATCACGCCGGGGGTGGCCGCAAAATCATTGATTTCCATCTGCATGGCGGCAGCCTTGCCGTTGGCAAACAAGCGGTCGAGCTGGGCGCGCCAGCGCGCGGCACTGCCATCGGCGGCGCTGTGTATCACGATGTGGCAGAGCCCTGCGGCGGCTGGTGTGATCAGCACTTCCAGGTCGCCCGAGGCCACCACGCCGGCCAGCACACGGCGGGTGGCCGGCGCACCGGCCGGGTAGTCCAGGTGCAGTTTTTCCATGATTCCTCCTTCATTGCTAGGTGTCAGTTGGCGGCCATGGCGGGCAGCCGGTCCAGCAGCAGGGTGGCGGCCAGCAGGTCGGCCGCGCCGCCCGGTGACAGGCGCTGCGCCAGCATGTCTTTTTCCAGTTGATAAAGCCGGCGGCGGCCGGGCAGGGTGGCCACGCCACCGGCAGCCAGTACCTTTGCTGCCCCGGCCTGCACCAGGGTCAGCCCCGGCATGCCGCCACGCGACAGCAGGCAGGTGTCGTCCAGCCGGCTCATGATGGCCAGCAGGGCATTGAGCCGGGCATTCACTTCGCCGTCGCCGCGGGCGCGGCTGGCCTGCAAGGCGGGCAGGGCCAGCCGGGTGATGTGTGGAAAGCCCTGCTGCGCTTCGCCACGGGCACCGCCCACGCCGTAGCGCTGGCAGGCCAGCTCGCCCTTGCGCGGCTGTGCCGGCAGCAGGCGGTCTGGCAGCCGGGCCAGTGCCGCGGCGCGCTGGCATACGGCAGCCGCCTGCAGCTGGCTGGCATCCATGGCGGCAGCCGCCACCAGCAGGCCGATGGCCCAGATGGCGCCGCGATGGGTGTTGACGCCGCCACTGGCCTGCAGCATGGCTTGTTCGCCGCTGCGGCCCAGGCTGCCCAGCTGTTCGCGCAGGGAGGTCGATGGTGTTTGCCGCCAGGCGGCATTGGCCATGGCGAAAAAGGCCGGGTGCAAGGCGCGGGCCGAGCAGCACATCAGTTCCAGGTTGAGGTCGCTGTGGGCGCCATTGCCGCGGCTGTCCACCAGTCCGGGCTTGGGTGCCAGCCGGGCTTCATCCAGCAGCGACTGGCAGGCCAGTGCCGCCAGCTGGCTGGCCAGTTGCCCGGCCGGATCGGGTGCGAGGGCGCGCCGCATTACCAGCTCCGGAAGCGGGCCGGCGGCTGGTACAGCCC
>NZ_JAELTZ010000042.1:0-35550 GCF_016429115.1 Aquitalea sp. ASV15
GTACAAGGACATTGCGCGCAAGCTGGCGGTCAAGGTGGGTGAAAAAGCCCAGGACTTCTCCGGCAAATTCCCCAAGATCGTCATCCAGAACAACTAAGCCGCACAGCATGATTGCGATGTTCGACTCCGGCCTGGGCGGGCTGTCCATCTGGCGCGCCGTGCAAACGGCGCTGCCTGCCTGGCCGATCACCTATCTGGCCGATCAGGCTTACTGCCCCTATGGCGGCCGCAGCAAGGCCGAAATCATCGAGCGCAGCCTGAAAATCGGCCACTACCTGCAGCAACAGGGTGCCAGCCTGCTGGTGGTGGCCTGCAACACCGCCACCACCGCGGCTGTGGCGGCACTACGCCAGCAGCTGCCCATTCCCATCGTGGGAGTGGAACCGGCGATCAAGCCGGCAGCGGCGGCCAGCCGTACCGGCCGCATCGCGGTACTGGCCACCGCAGCCACGCTGGCCAGCGAACGGGTACAGTCCTTGCTGGACAAGCATGCCGGCGAGGTGGAAGTACTGCGCCGGCCCGGTCTGGGCTGGGTGGAGCAAGTGGAAGCCGGCGAGCTGGACAGCACCCTCACCCGCCGCCGCGTGGCTGAAGTAGTCCGCCCGCTGCTGCAGGAAAACATCGACCACATCGCCCTGGGCTGCACCCACTACCCCTTCCTGTCACCGCTGATTCGCGAACTCACCGGCGACCGCATCGCCCTGTACGACCCGGCCGAGGCCATCGCCCGCCGCGTCGATTCGCTGTTGCAGCTGCACGGCAGTGACAGCGTCGGTGATCATTGCTACCGTTTCATCACCACGGCGGACGACCCGCAGGCGATGGCAGCCATGCTGCCGCTGCTGATCGGCCATGGCTACGCTGTCGAATCCCTCAACCTGGAGTAAATCATGTTGCTACGCCGTGCCATCACGGGCTTGCTGCTCAGCGCCCTGCTCGCCCCTGCCGCCTGGGCCTTGCCGCAATGCGCCAGCGTCGCCGGCAATGTCAACCAGCAAACCGGCAACCGGCTGGACACGCGGGAACTGACCACCGTACTGCAGGCATTGGGGCAAAGCGGCAGGCTGCCGGAGCAATTCCTCACCAAGCGCCAGGCGCAACAGGCGGGCTGGCAACCTGGCCGCAGCCTGTGGGCCGTTCCCGGACTGCAAGGCAAATCCATCGGCGGCGACCGCTTTGGCAATTATGAAAAACAGCTGCCCAAGGGGCAGTGGCAGGAAGCCGACCTGAACTATAAAGGAGGCAAGCGTGGCGCTTATCGACTGGTGTTCTCCCGCGCCGGCCAGCGTTTTGTCTCACTCGACCATTACCAGCGCTTTATCGAGGTGCCAGCATGTCAGTAAGCATTTGCGAACTTCACCACATCACATCGCTGGAGCAGTTCTATGACGAGCTGAGCCGCCAGCTGCAGCTGCCCGCGCATTTCGGCCGTAATCTGGATGCGCTGTACGACAGCCTCAGTGCCGATGTCAGCGGCCCGTTTGAAATTGTCTGGCGCGACACCGAACTATCCCGCAGCAAACTGGGGGCGGATGTCTACGCCACCCTGCTGGAAATCCTGCAAGCGGTGGCGGCAGAACGCGGTGACATCACCCTGGATATTCATCACTGAGCCCTCCGCACCATGCAAAAGGCTGCCACCAAGGCAGCCTTTTGCACTTCTGCAGCACCGGGGCTGCTCACGGCCCATCGCATCCCAGCCCTGCAGCATGACGCGCCGACTCAGACAGCCCAGCAGCAATGCCTTAGCTGCCCCCTGACAAGCTGCCAATACGCGCCACGGCCTCAGCCAAACGCTCAATACCGGTGGTATACGCCACGCGCACATGCTGCGCCGCCCGGTAACGGCCAAAATCCGCCCCCGGCGTAATGGCGACATTCACCTCCTCCAGCAGTCTTGCACAGTAGGCAAAGCTGTCATCGGTCACTGCACTGACATCGGCATACAGATAAAACGCCCCTTCCGGTTGCACCGGCAATTTCCAGCCCAGTTGCGGGAGTGCCTGCAACAGGAAATCCCGGCGGCGGCCAAATTCGGCACGACGCTGCTCCAGCTCCGTAATCACCTGCGGCTGAAAAGCCGCCAGTGCCGCGTGCTGCGCCATCGCCGGCGGACACAGAAACAGGTTCTGCGCCAGGCGCAATGCCGGCTCGACATAGGCCTCCGGCACCACCAGCCAGCCCAGTCGCCAGCCGGTCATCTGGAAATACTTGGAAAAGCTGTTGATCACGAATACATCCGCATCCACCGCCAGCGCCGTGGCCGCATCACAGCCATAAGTCAGACCATGATAAATCTCGTCCACGATCAGGCTGCCACCATGACGCTTGCAGCTGGCACTCAGTGCCGCCAGTTCTGCCGCCGTCAACAAAGTGCCGGTCGGGTTGGCCGGGCTGGCCACCATGGCCGCCACCGTGCGCTTGGCCCAGGCCGCATCCACACCATCGGCCAGCAACTGATAGCGTGTCTCCGGTCCAACCGGCAGGCACACCGGCTCGCCCCCCAGCAGGCTGACAAAATGCCTGTTGCACGGATAGGTCGGATCCGCCATCAGCACCTGATCCCCCTGGTCCACCAGCAAGGACAAGGCAATCTGCAATGCACCAGAGGCACCTGGCGTCACGATAATGCGGCGCGCATCAACCACCACGCCATAACGCTGCAGATAAAATGCGGCAATCGCCTCACGCAGTTCCGGCAAGCCCTGCGCAGCAGTATAAAAAGTATGACCCGCACTCAATGCCTGCCGGCCGGCCTCGACAATGGCTGCCGGCGTGGCAAAGTCCGGCTCGCCCACTTCCAGATGAATCACATCCCTGCCCGCCGCCTGCAAGGCGCGGGCCCGCTCCAGAATGGCCATCACCTGAAACGGCGCGATGTCATTCAGTCTTGTTGATAGTTGCACCACAATCCCCTGTTATGTCCCCAGCGCAGCACTTGGCACGCGATGGCGCTTACGCCAGTGTAACAAGCCCGCCCCGCCCCCTCCAGCACTGTCCTGCACCAGCCGACATACTGCCATTCGCCCGCCAGGCCACAGCCCAAACCGCGCAGCCGGGCATCCGGTACAAAAACAATTTACAACCAAGCGATCAGCCTATTGACAGCCGGCCGGACTGGCCATAGAATTCGTCGCTCTGAGTCGGAGAGGTGGCAGAGTGGTCGAATGTACCTGACTCGAAATCAGGCGTACGTGCGAGCGTACCGAGGGTTCGAATCCCTCCCTCTCCGCCAGACCCATCTAAAGTGTTGATTTTGCAGTAAATTCAGGCGCAGCAAGGCTTTTCAGGCCCTGAGTTCTACACAACACTCCTACACATTGGCGATAAGAGTTCAGTTTTTTTCTTGGCTTCCTATACTCTGGATCGGAACTCAATGAACGATGCCAATGTTACCCACAGGCCTGCAGCGCCACCGCCAATCCGGCACCTACTATCTTCGTCGTCGCATCCCTACTGACGTTCTTGTTTGCTATCCCGGCAAAAAAGAAATCACGTTTTCGCTACGCACCAAAGACTACCGCACGGCTGTCGAGCGCCATCGCGCGGAAGAAGCCCGTCTGACCTCCGAGTGGGAGGAAAAACGACAGCGGCAGGCGGAGCGTTACGCGCGTACGCAACTCGCTGCCATCACCCACATCGACGCACTCACCCCCGAAGTCATCGACGCTATCTGCCTGCATGCAGAGTCGGCCAGCCTGGCTGGGGATGAAGCACGCCGCGAAAACGGTCACTACACGCTGGACGAAGTCGAGGAATACCAAGCCGGCTATACCGAGGCCAATCGCATCCTCAAAAGTGCCGTGGCCATTGGTGACTACGAACTACTGCGTGGCCCGCTGGAACAATTCCTGCGGCTGTACCGCTACCAGCTCAAGGCCACCGAACCTGAAATGCGCCGGCTGGCGCTGGCTTATGGCCGCATGGCCATCCGTACCAACGAGAAACTGCTCAGTCGCTATGACGGCAAGGAAGTGCCGACACCGGTGATGGCGCAACGGCTGGAAACGCCGATGCTGTCGGAAGTGACCCAAAGCTATCTGGCCTACTACCAGAAGCTGGACAAGGTGGCGATGCTGCGCAAGGTCACGGCCGTGATGCCGCTGCTGGTGGATATCATCGGCGACAAACCCATCGGCCTGCTCAAGCAAACCGACCTGGAGGCTTACTTCGAAGCCGTGCAAACCCTGCCACCGCGCTGGAAAGACATCTGCCGTCAGGAAAAGCTGCGGCCACTGGAACTGGCCAAGCAGCAACGCGGCGAGATGAGCAAGGGGACGTTCGACGGCACCTACCTCGCCGTGATGACGCCGTTCATCAAATACTGCCGCCGCAAGTGGCAGGACCATGGCTGGCCGATGACGCTGACCACGGAAGGGGTGCAATACCTCGGCTCACGCCGCGACCCCGAAGGCGGACAACGGGCCTTTGAATCGGCAGAGCTGAAGCGGCTGTTTGAAGGCCCGGAAATGGCACGCTTCGCCCGACGTCCCGCCATGGCGCACAAATACTGGCTTCCCCATCTGGGCCTGTTTACCGGCGCGCGGGTCAATGAGCTATGCCAACTAAACCCGCAAGTCGATATCACGCAGGATGCACAAACTGGCACCTGGTATATGGACATCACCGACGAATCTGAAGGTGATGCCCGCATCGACAAGTCCGTGAAAACTGGCGGCTCCAAACGCAAACTGCCCATCCATCCCAAACTGATTGAGCTGGGCTTCCTCGACTATGTGGCAGCAGCCAAGAAACGGGGTGACACCTTGCTGTTTCAGGCCTTCCCGACCGCCGCTGGCCGTGCCTCGCCCAAGGCCATGAAGTGGTTCACCGAATTCCTGCAGGAAATCGGGCTGCGCGACGAGACGCCGAATGCCCGTATTGTCGGCATGCATGCCTTCCGCTCCACCTTCCTACACCGGGCGATGGTGCTGGGCGTGGTCAGTGCCGAAACCATCACCGGCCATGCCAGCAATATCACCAGCATTGAAACCATTCAAAACGGACAGGTGAATCAGGAAGCATCGGCGGTGGTGAAGAAATACCGAGGCGAACTACCGGTCGACAAGAAGCTGGAAATCCTGTCACGCATCACCTTCCCGGAGGTGGACTTCATTCGGGCGGACAAGTCGTAAGTGTTGTGTCGTCGATAAAGCTGAAAGGGGGTTCTATTCGAAAATGGCTTATAGTGAGGAAAATTATTGAAGAGACAAGTATACTGAATCACATAAATTTACATACATCTTATTTTGATAAAATTTATTCATAAACCAATCGAAAATGTATGAAATAACTTCAAATCCACTACAAATATAGCAATGAATTGACTAGGAAATACTCACCAACCTAGCCAATTCATTCCAACTCTAAAGCTATAGCCCACGAAGAATATCAATACAAAAGTATTCTATCAAAGCAGAAGCAACGGTTAATTAATAGTAAACTAGTGTAATTCAAACTCATTCAACATCTTTTCAGCCTGCGCAGGTCTTATACTATGTATAACGGCCTCAACAAGAGCATCTTTGTAGGCAACTGGTGTTGTATTACCGCTTCCCAAAATTACCCTAGCAAATCCGAAACTGGCATTCCTCCCAGCCAATTGGCTTGTACAAACTGATTTTTCTTTTGATTCTTTCACTTCAAAACGATTGCAATCCTCTCTAACATCAAGATAATAATTTGCCCACAACTGAAGATCCCTAGAAACTTTAAAAAGCTCCAAATCAGAATCCGTATCAATTTGCGGAGGAGATGCAAATATCCCAGCCACTTCCCAATGATTTCCCGCACTTTTCAAAGTAATGAAAACTGGCATTTGAACTTTCTGCGAATTAGAAATTCTAACCTGCCAATTATTATTTTTTTCCAACTCCGGAATAGATTCACTAGCGCGTAAATTCATCGAAACCAAAGAAAGAGTGGCGCACACAAACAATGCATTAATATAACGCACAACAAATTTCCTCATTCATTACTTTGCTGATACAACATCCTGAATTCTCTCAAAGATGCCAGCTTGCTTCAAGGCATAATAAGGATTACGCACACCTCGTAACTGATTTAACTCTGCACTGGTCCATCTATTATGTTGTAACATAGACATCTGACCAGCCACGTAAGATTTTTCGACACCGGTCGGTACAAAGACATATCTGAAGTTGCTACTACATGGGCTATACTCTACGACTTTAAGGGTACTCCCCATACACTTCATCACAACCGTTTCTTCGCGATAATTATTATTATCAACATAGGTTTGGAAAGAATATACAGAAAAATCGGCGGAATATTTAGTTACATCCTTATTAAATACTATTCTCTCCTGCCGTTCATTTGTGATTGGCGGTCTCGTTTTCGAAATACTTACAACTTTATATTGTCCATCCGCAATGCTCTTCTCTAAAAGAACAAATCTAGCATCATCCATTTCCTTCTTACCAATAACTGGATTAGCAAACGTAATTGGCTGCCCCTGCGTATTTAACTGAGGCGGAAGTGGAGCTGCACAGGCAGCAAGAAAAATTGGCAATGATATTAATGCGTACTTTTTATTTATGTACATATTTATCTCAATCAATAAGGGTTTGAGTAATGAAAATAGCAGTCGATAATTTTTACAATCAAGAAAATATCGATGACATAAATTTATGATAAAAATAATAAATATGCAATACGCATTATATTTTTACAGATTAAACATGTTCTTACATATAAATACACTATTTAACACATTCTCAACCTTGAGAACACTCCTGCAAGGAGCCGGAGCTATTCAGATTGACCACAATAGTTTCCTTACAACCTAATTTTTACAGCGCCGATAAATCACCCAACTACAGCACTAGCCGCTCCCCATGACTTATCTTCTGCACAAAGAACAGATGCGGCAGCGGGCCATCGTATCCGCGCTGTAGCGCAGCCTGGCATAGCGCCCATGACTGGGTTCGTACGCCATGGAAACCAGGCTGCCTGGCGATGCGCTCCAGCGTTTCCGTTATCGCGGCTGTGTTTTTCCGGTTCGCCTGCATGGCAATCAAGGCATGCAGTTCTTCCATTTCCTGTTTTGACCGTCGCCATGTCCACGCGGCCCGGCCTCGGCTGGGTTGGCGTACCAGTTCATACCCAAGCCATTTCAAGTACGGCTTATCTCCAACATCCTGCAAGCTCTCCTGCTCTAGTCCTTCGCCATCCGTTGCCAGCAGTAGCCACTCCACCTTTTCTGCAGCCAGGGGCCAATACATGACCAACACGGCATTGGCCAGCCCCTTTCCCTTACGCGTCACTCGCTGCGCTGGGGAGCAGCCAATCCCGTACCGAGCATGAAACTTCTTCGCCAGGGCTTCGGCTTTCCTCGCTGAAACCGTGCCGTGCGTGTAGCGGTGATAGCCTTTCGGAACGCTGTCCACGATACGGACTAGTGCTGCAGTTTTGTTGCGAGCGATGGGTGTTGAAGCAGACATACAGGTTTTCTCATTCAGTTGGTGGTGCTCTGTATAGCGAAGAAAACGTACGTCCTTGCAATGTGATTCGATAGCTACGACTCGTACGTAATGATGTTCCAAGATTTCCATCAAGTTTCGCTATACACAGTCAGAAACGATGTGTTTTCAGGGCAGGCAGCCAGGTGAGAGTCTGGTCGGCTCGCATGCACGGTGTTCTGCGTTATGCCTCTTTACACAGATGAGGAGGCAAAGCGCAGGACGCCAACCTGCAAACACACACATGTCGAAAGACACGCGAAAAGCTGCCAACTTTTCGTACACCGCCTTAGCTGCATGCCGGGTAACGCTGGCTGGTGCGGCTGAAATGGGCGCCTATGGCAGACATGCCATGCTCGACCCAATCTACTTTAGAGGTTGGGCGACACGGAAACGGGAGCTGCGGTAACGCAGACCAACCCTGCTGATTTGTGAACCGGTGAAAATCCGGACTTCGGGACGTTTGGAAATGAACGGCGTGACGAAGACTGTGCGTGTAGGCTGCTGATGCGTCAGAAATGGCGTAGGTGTACCGGGTTAAAAATGCGCAGGGGGGCATCACCTTCTGTCCTGGGTACATGGCACCACCGTAATGGGTGGGTCGCTGGATAGCTTAAGCATGTAAATAGAGGTGAGAGTCCTCTTTATCGCAGTAAGAAACCTTGGGTACGCCCTGTATAGGGTGATTCATTGATGACGAGTGGTGGCGGGTAAGTTGCGGCTATGGAACATCGCGCGACAGAAACCGGGCAACCGGGTAAGCGTATGCGATGCCATCACTTTGAAATGACGTATTCCTAAATCGCGGTTTCGACACAATCAGCTAACGTGGGAATCTCTGACGGCCATTTGACCGGGTTGGCACCCGGGACGGTACAAGAGAGGGAGCGGCGGAGAGTAGAGTTTGAGCAAATCTCGAGACCTAATCAGTCAAGGGAGGCGTGAACCGGGCAACCGGTACTCGAAAACTGCCAGCGGTGGAAAATGTGTGTGCCTCTACGGGGGAAGGGCTTGGCAGCCCATTGCAGTGATGTGCCGTGTTCTCCGCTTGGCGGCAGGGAGCGCGACAACTGGTCTTGGCGGATCAGTGAGCGGGATAAGGTAATGTTGGTGAGGAAATTGTTCTCTCTCAAGACCGGGCATCATGCTCGATGCCCGGTCTTTCTTGTCTGTGGATATTTGGGGGACAGCTCCTAATAAGCAATATGGCCTGATGTCAGCATGCCCATCTTAAGCTAGTGTCCACGAAGGGAGGGACAGACCAGGTAGCCACTCCACTTGTTCCAGAGCGTGCGCCCCAGATACTTCAACGAGCGTAGTGACTCATTGCGAGCCTGATTGCCCCATGAATTCCCTTTCCAGAATTGGTCGTTTCGACGCGGGGGAATGATGGCCGCCGCTCCGCGCTCTCCAATCGCTGCGTGACATAGGCGTGTGTCGTACGCCCCATCTGTGGTTACTATCACCAGTCCCTCTGTCGCCGGAATTTGCGATAGCAGCTCTGGCAGCAGAGTGGCATCTCCAGTTCGATTGTCGGTCACTTCCATTGCCCGGATTTCCAGCGCTTGCGCATCAATTCCCAGATGCAGCTTGCGCCATTGGCGGCGGTAGTCAGCACCATGCTTTTCCACCTTCCACTTGCTTTCACCCATCATCTTGATACCAGTACTGTCCACCTGGAGATGCAGACACCCCTGTTTCTTCTGTACCGGGATACGCACCTGCAGGTCTTTTTGCCGGCGGGAAAGCGTACTGAAGTCGGGCACCGCCCAGTCAAGTCCAGCCAAGTGCAGCAGGCTCTCGACCATGCTGGTGGCTTGCCGTAGCGCCAAACAAAAAGGCATTTGATAGTGAGACCGAAGCATCAGAGAAAGTGGGCTGCCGTCTCCGTTTGCCGGTAGCCGGTGCCAAACAGTTTATGCCTTTATCGAGCCAGAGAAGGAGCAGCCCTCGTTGCTTGAGGGAGTGGTTGTAGGACTGCCCGTTAGTGGTGCGGTACTTGGATGGGAGGGACTTGCTCATGCCGTCATTCTACCGGATGGGCGCAAGCCCCGATTAATGCAACAAAGCCCTCCTCATTCAGAAAAATATTGAATTACTTTTCGCAATTCAACCTAATATCCCCTGACTCAACAGCACACTGCAGCAACTGCGATCCATCTTCTTCTTTTACATTTAAAATTTCAATTAATTCATTTGAGATATCTTTCATTAATTTACCATATATCATATTTTTATATTTTTCCACATTATTTCTTTGAATGTTATATTTATCCACTATCTCACCAATTAATTCGCTTTTACTCTCTATTGAATTCACAATCTCCATTGTCACATCTATAAAGTTTCGAACAATCTGATCCTCACCAAAACTATCACTTGAATTATACCTTTCATAAAGACGAAAGGTATCCATTGTATTATTAAATTTATCAACCAAATCAGGCCAATTATCTTTTTCATGAACACTATTTATTATCTTAAAATCTACTTTCTGAGGAATGTTAAGATAATCATTCACAAGCAAATCACCCTCAATTCTCATTGAAAAGAAAATGCGCTCATCATCATATAGCGGGTGAAAATGTTTAGTATTGAAAAAATTTTTTTGAATTTTAAATGTACTATTACATACATGACAGCATGGAATTAAGTTTCCCAATGATAGAGCAAGAAATGGGTAGTGACTTTGTGCGTAATAATGATCTAGTGGTGGCCTATACATATCATTAAGGTACTCAGTCGAAGGTGACCTGACAATTGAATTGATATGGCAATAAGGACAAACTCTAAAATATAGGCCAGATTCCAATATCCTATAAGCATTTATTTTTTTATCATCTTCATCTTCATCTTCATCTTCATCTTCATTTTCATCTTGACAAGCATTCGCATTACCCAAAGAGCTTAGTGGCTTGTAATAATAATCGCCCGAATCTAAACTCAAATAATCTACAGACCTTACTCTATCTATGACCTTTCCATTTTTTTTAGAAATTATTTTATCGTAGTCAAAAAAAATAGATAAAAAATTAGATAATCTCGAAACCAGCTTTGATATTATTTCATTTTTTTCTTTTTCAGTTAATTTTTCCTTCTTTTCAGCTTTCTTTCTTTCTTCTTCACTGTCTCCTAGTTTTTTTAAAATACTATTATACTTCTCAATTGTATTTTTAATACTTTCATGATCAATAGACTTTAAAGAATTTACAACATCATCACGTTTAAGAAAAACTAATAACTCTTCTCTTTCGACACATGAAAGCTGCATCGAACCATCTACCTTATCATTCCTAATTAAAAATTTACTTTTACCTTTATAAATAAAATTTTTAAATTTACACCCAGCCCGGTACATATCCAAAAATTCCAGCAACGTATATTCATCACCACCCAAATAAATTTTAATTTTTTTATTTTTCTTTATGACCTTATCGGCCTCTACAGATTCAAAAAAAGTGCACTTAGAATCAAGAGCATTTTTTACTTCATCACATTCTCTATCATATCCAAAATCCAGAAGTGAATTCAAAACAATTACATATTCATTTATATCAGCTCTCATTAAATCATTAGATTCATATTGATTACTGATTAAGATAACATTTTCAATATCTTCAATTACCTTATCGATTACCACACCCATCTCATCAATTGTAACTTTCGCCCAAATATTCGAAATATTAATTATCATTTTTCACCTTAGACAGTAGATGAGATATAAATTTATCTCCAATTAAATTCTCAATACCCTCATCCGCGTGACCACGCTCACGCTTTAATTTAAATTGGTGCTGTATTATTTCTTTCGCCTTAGTACCTATAGGTATTATTTTAAAAACTTCTTTTGCTATCTTGTCGAAATTAGCACCAAATGTCTTAAAATCTACAATTTCATTCTTCGTAATAATTTGCTCGATTGAGAAATTACTAATTACAAATGGCGACACCGTTCCAATAACAAGCTGAACATTACTTTTAAAACTTGACACCTCAGATACAAAATCATCAATTATAGAAACAATTTCACACTGAACTTTAGGCATCAAAAACGAATCTGCATTACTTACGACAATATAGCTATACTTGTTTTCACGCTCATTATTACAAATAACTATTTTAATTCCTTCAAGAATTTTAGCGAATCGTCTCACACTATAATCAATAGAATCAACCGCATACGAATCAAAAAATAGCTCATGACTTTCCCTAACATGTCTATGAAAAACCCTTTCAGCCATCACGACAAGATACTCCATCGGGATATCATCCAATAAAGCATAAGCTACATAATCATTTCGTTGGCTAATTGCATATGACAATTCAATTAGGCCTTTAATTTTCAAATAAAAATTTTTACCTAAAATTACTGACAATTCATTCACAACAAACGGTGCATTATCACTCTTTAATAAATAGATATATATCCTATATAGCGCCTCACTCAACATTCTTCTCAATCTTTTATTACTTGTTTTTTTATATCCATTAAAATAATGATTGTATTCTATTTTTATATCATACAATTCCTCAAAATCTTCACTCTCACTCAAAAGCCCTACTAGCAATTCGTCAGCCGTTGGCAATTTTAGAGTCTTCTCTGGTAAAGATTCAATAACACCTTTACTAAGCAAAAATTCCACGACGCTCCTAGAGACATACTTAATCAATTTCAAATCTATTATATTAACACCATCATATTCGATATCACATCGAGAAGATAATAAATTCTTATTTAATCTGACATGGCTCGGAGTGCGATTATAAACCACTTGAGCAACGTCAAAGCCACTCTCTTCTACATATACATTAATACTTCCACACTTCAAGTATTTATTTGTTGGATGCTCCATCTTTACTGTTTTGTTGAACACATTTACTTCTTTAACAAGAGGTGAATTGGTGCCAATATCTTCCATAGCATTATATTTCCTGATTACAATTTAAGTATTAAATAAAATATTATCACTTACTACACAGTACGATATCATTTTAATATAACAAATTCCAACTGCTAACACCATCACGTTCAAAAGCAGTAGGCTATATAATCTAGATTTAATCATACCGATGATACTATGACGTTGTTGGACATTCTGTTACAGGCACTAGATATGATGAACTGAAGGCCTAATATCCATTAAAGCGTATTGGAGCGCATCTAGTTAATTTTGCAATTCCCATCACAAACGGATCATCCAAATTTGAAACTAACATCATCGAGGAAAATATAGCAACTACGCACTAGCCAGATATCTGACTCTGTAAGCTTGCTGAGTTAATTTCTGGTTTGGAGCGAAAGCTAACGTTTAAGGTGAGTCCCTCTCGACCGCAATGTTAGGCATGGAGATGAGAGACAAAAAGTCGGAAATGCCACCGCCCTGCCATTGCTGCAGCGTATCAATGTGCATGGCTCCAAATTTGATGCCAGTGCCAGCATAGAGCTGTTCGTTGATCAAGCTGAGATTCTTTATGGTTCGTTGAGGGTTGTAGTTCTTGTAGGTATGAACTACAAGGAAAAATGCTTTTCCTTTTTCTTGGTTATAGAGTTGATTTAGGAGAACATACTGGCCAACCAATAGCTTTGCCATATTTCCAGAGTCGACCTCAACCAGATAATGGATGCCATTATCGGTAAGAGATTGGTCAGCCGAAATCTCGACATCTTTGATGGTGAAACGTTGTTTTCCCGTTAACCGAATGTCGGTAATCTTCTGCTGCGCAAGATCTACGAAACGTTTCTCATTTTTTCCAGCTTTCGCTCGTTCCATCACGTATTCCTCCAGTGAGGCCTAACAGTGTTTATACGAACACGCAGGTCCATATATTAATTGATATTACTTACAGCATTATCGTACCCAAACACCATATTCCTCAAGGCGTTCGTCATGGATTTGTCCGTATAACAACCCATAATCTGCAGGACGCCATGGTGGTGCTTCCGTCGGTTGCGACAACGGCGGCAGCATGCTTCAAAACTGCCGTAATCTGCTACGACCAGGAAACGACGGCAGTGGGTCGGGAGTGTGAATTCGCCATTCGTAAAGCAGCCATTCACAGTGAGTCGCTACTCAATGGCGGGTAAGGAGTGCTTTGCAGACCATGGCGGCGCAGGGTCCCACAGGCCGCTCAGGCCGACCAACTGTCAGTCTGTCAGGCTGGCGGCAGCTCGGCCTAAGTGGAAGTTCAAACTCCGCACGACATTGACTGCTTTTACTCGGAGAGTAGTCTTATCTTATCGCCTACAGGAGCCGGGTCAGTCCAACAACGGCTCAAGAGTGTCTAGAGAAGCCGGGGCGATTCAGCTGCCAACTCTCTCTGACGCCGCCATTCATCTCTATCTCACCATCAAATGCCATTTTCGGCCTGGCACAACGGTAAGCCACAGGCATGGTTGAAAGCATATTGCCGATGACGGATTCTGGCTTGAGTTGGTGGTGGAAGCGGCAGCTAGAGAAGGGTATGCCCGCAATTCAGTGTAAACAAGCCATTAGATGGTTGTTTTCTGATAGATCACTCCGGTCGACAACCGGTCAACCACCTATCGCACACCACCCTTCCCCGCTCTGATACAAGGCCCTCAAAATTGCCTTACATGATATGAATTCATCAACTACAATTGCAAAATCAGCCCTACACAACAGCTATCGTCTACGTGTGTAGAAGTACTGAAAAGTGCCAGGAAAACAGGGGTTTATGCGATAAATTTCGGAATCCCTCCCTCTCCGCCAGAGCACACAGCTAAGCCCTTGAGCAATCAAGGGCTTTTTTGTTGCCTGCCACAGCCATGCAGCCTTCAAGCCAAGCAGGCGGCGCGGGCTGCACACTGCCACCGCCACGGCCTGTCCGGGCAAGCTCATTCCCCGCCACGCGGCATCACCACGCATCCAGGTCAGACTATTTTGGCCGTTCCATCCGTTGCGCAATTTTATTGCGCAAAACCACCAGGAATACACGCAGGCATGGCAGGCTGCGGATTGGCACTGCTCCGGAGCAAGCATGCACCACCTTGCGGCACGCTCCGCGGTTTACGACGCCAAATGGTTTGTTTTGACCTTCCTGGCCATGGCATATGGTCAGAACAGACTCATTCTCCCCTGCCACATACCGAAGCGGTCTCCGTACTCAGCCGCTCAAGCTGGTCAATTGCAGACCCATCCCAGCCATTCTGTCCATGTGCACCTGCAGCATAAAACCTCAAAAAACCCAAAATGAGACAGAAAATGCCAATACGTTGCACTTTGCCAACATGGTGATTTAATGCTGACAGCAGCTGATTCATGCAATTTTCTAGTAATAAATACTTAGCAAAGCCGATTTGCCACTCAAATTTAATGTAGTTTAATTACTACACAAGAACACATCAAAATGTAGTATTCAAGTTACAAAGAATGCGTTTGACCGCAAATAACACAGAAATTAACAATGTCCCTGCTTTCTACGGCGCCAGAAGCTGCCAGAAATACTGCAGCGACCTGCCGCACAAGTAGCAAAACAACAAAACGAGACAATTGGAGAAGACAACATGCAAAGCAAGTATATTGCGCTGGCCGTGATGGCCGCCTGCGCCGGTTACGCCCATGCCGATGATGCCGGGGTCACCATTTCCGGTTTTGTCCGTGCCGGCGTGCTGCAGTACAACGGCGCGGCCAACAGTGCCTGGGGCTACACCACCAATCCCGCTGCAGTGTCCACCACCAATGTGGCGGGTCGCGGCCAGATCAACTTCAATGGCGAAGAAAATCTGGGCAATGGCTTGAGCGCCATCTTCCAGGTGAATAACCGTTTCTCGCCCACCGGCAGCGGTTACGACGAAATGGGCAAGCAGGCCAATACCTTTGCCAGCGATGACAGCTTTGTCGGCCTGAAGGGCAGCTTCGGTATGATTCGCGCCGGCAAGGGTACCGGCAACGTGGAAGACGGCAAATTTGACTACAGCGTCTGGGCCGGCCCGGACAACCACCTGGGCTGGTACGGTGGCGTGACCGGTAACAATATGGTGCGTTACGATCTGCCAGGCGATCTGGGTGGCTTCTATGGCGGGGTACAATTCTCTACCGATGAAAACAAGACCAGCACCAACAGTGGTACCAACCGTTATTCGGTACTGGCCGGCTTCAGTGGGAGCAACTGGACGGTTTCCGCCAACTACGGCGCATCCAGCAATACCACCAACAGCAATGCCAACGACATCAACCAGCTGGGCAGCAACCGTCAGTTGCACCTGACTGCCAATTACAAGCCGATCGATGCGCTGGAACTGGCGGTGGAATACCAGCGTAACAAGCTGGCTGATGACAGCGTGATCAATGCCACTTCGCTGTACGCCTACTACACCATCGGCAATACGCAGCTGGGCCTGCAAACCGGGGTACGCAAGGACAATTCTCCGGCGCTGGTGCAAGGTACGGAAAAATACGTCAACCTGCTGCTGCACTACAATCTGAGCAAGCACACCATGGCTTATGTCGAGCTGTCACATGACAAGCCGCAAGCCGGTGGCAGCGCCCGCAATGGCGAGCTGATTGGTCTGTCCAAGAGCTTCTAAGTCTTTTCGCAAGTCAGTGACATCCTTCTCAAGCCTGCTTGCGCAGGCTTTTTTTTATGTCAACGTCCAGGCTTGCGTTGCCAACACTGCTAGAATTCGGGAGCAAGCAGCGTGGTGTCAGACCGGCTTGCTGGCGCTACAGTCAGCCATCTCCCTGATGAATCGAGCCCGCCATGGTCAGCCGCAAACAGCAACAACATGCCGAACTGGTCAGCCGCGATCCGCGCTGGCAGGATGTGCTGCAACGCAATCACGCGGCAGACGAGTGCTTTGTCTATGGTGTGGCCAGCACTGGCGTGTATTGCCGCGCCAGCTGTCCGGCGCGGCAGCCCAGACCGCACAACGTGCATTTCTTTGCTGATTGCGCGGCGGCCGAACAAGCCGGCTACCGCCCCTGTCTGCGCTGCACCCCACACCAGCAATCGCCTAGACAGCGCCAGGCCGCGCTGATTGAGGCGGTGTGCAAACGCATCACCGCCGCAGAGCAGCCCCCGGATCTGCAACAGCTGGCAGATGAAGCGGGCATGAGCCGCTATCACTTTCACCGCCTGTTCAAGGCCGCCACCGGCCTGACTCCACGCGGCTATGCCATGGCAGCACGCCAGCAACGGCTGCAACAGCAACTGGGCAGCGCCACCAGCATCACCCATGCCATCTATGCCGCCGGTTATCAGTCCAGCAGCCGTTTTTATGCCGAAGCCGCGCAAGTGCTGGGCATGACTCCACGCAGCTACCGGGCTGGCGGCAAACAGGCGGTGATGCATTTCGCCATTGGCCAATGCTCACTGGGGGCCATTCTGGTGGCACAAAGCGATAAAGGCATTTGTGCCATCTTGCTGGGGGAACAGCCAGAGCAATTACTGCAGCAGCTGCAGGACCAGTTTCCACAAGCCCAGCTGATCGGCGCCGACCCTGTTTTCGAACAGCAAGTGGCTCTGGTCATCGGTTTGATCGACAATCCGCGCCAGGGCTTGCCGTTGCCGCTGGATATTCGCGGCACGGCGTTTCAGCAGCGTGTATGGCAGGCGCTGCGTGAGATTCCACCAGGGCAAACGCTGAGTTACAGCGAGGTGGCAGCACGAATCGGCAGCCCCAGCGCCGTGCGCGCAGTGGCGCAGGCTTGTGCGGCCAATGTGCTGGCCGTGGCCATTCCCTGCCATCGGGTGGTACGCCAGGATGGTCAGCTCTCAGGCTACCGCTGGGGTATCGCGCGCAAACAGGCCCTGCTGGACAAGGAGCAATCATGACAACACAGGCAATCCCTCTCCATGGATGATCTGTTTCCGGACAGCCTGCTCAGCCCGCCACGGTTGCTGGCACCGGGCACCACCCTGCTGGCCGGCCAGGCGCTGGCACAGCAAGATGCCATCTGGCAGGCGGTGGAAAGGGTGCTGCAGCAAGCACCCTTGCGCCGCATGCAGACGCCCGGCGGCCATACCATGTCGGTGGCCATGAGCAATTGCGGCCAACTGGGCTGGATCAGTGATCAGCGCGGCTATCGCTACAGCGGCCAGGATCCGGCCAGCGGCCTGCCCTGGCCTGCGCTGCCCCCTTTGCTAGCCGATCTGGCCAGTACATGGGCGGCAACAGCCGGCTTTACCGGCTTCCACAGCAATGCCTGCCTGATCAATTGCTATGAGCCGGGTAGCCGCATGTCCTTGCATCAGGACCGGGATGAACGCGATTTCACGCAGCCTATCGTCACCCTGTCGCTGGGATTAGCGGCACGTTTCATGCTGGGAGGGACGCAGCGTCAGTCAGCCCATCAGAAAATAGTACTGCGCCATGGCGATGTGCTGGTATTTGGTGGCCCGGCCCGCCTGTGCTTTCACGGCATCATGCCACTGGCGGATGGCTGGCACCCGCTGCTGGGCAGCCGGCGCATCAGCCTGACCTTTCGTTGCGCCTGACCACCCATCAAGCCGTGCGCCAGCAAAGTGGAGCAAGTTCAGCCCGACGCGGCGGACGCAGACATGAAAAAACCCGGCCTGGCCGGGTTTGCTGTTTACCTCCTCCGCCACCGAACCATACAAAGTCCGGGAGGAGACTGACAGGCAGGCATCAAGCCTGATGGCGTTGCAATACCAGGCTGGCGTTACTGCCGCCAAAGGCAAAGGAATTGCTGATGGCCGCCTGCAGGTCCGGAGCCGCCACCCCCTTGCCCAGCACATGTTGCACGCGGCAGTTTTCATCCGGCTGCCGGCAGTTGGCCGTTGGCGGCACTTGCTGATGGTATAGCGCCAATGCGGTGATGGCGGTTTCCAAGCCGCCGGTCGCGCCCAGCAAATGACCATGCATGGACTTGGTGGCACTCACTTGCAAGCCTGGGGTATCTTCCCCCCAGATGCTCTGCAAGGCCTGGCATTCGACCACATCCCCCACCTGGGTTGCCGTACCATGGCTATTGCAATAGCCGATCTGTCCGGCGCTCAGGCCAGCATCCGCCAGCGCGGCGCGCATGGTACGCACCTGTCCGCCAACATCCGGTTTGGTGATGTGCGTGGCATCGCTGCGGCAGGCATAGCCATCCAGCGTGGCATAGATACGTGCACCACGCGCCAGCGCAGCGTCCAGCCCTTCCAGAATCAGGAAGGCCGCGCCTTCTGCCAGCACCAGCCCGCTACGCTCCTTGTCATAAGGACGGCAGGCCTGCTCCGGGTGCTCGCCAGCGGTGCTGGCCAGTACCTGCATGGATTGCCAGGCATTGATGATGCCCGGCAGCAACATGGCCTCGGCACCACCGGCGATGGCATGGGTGATTTCACCATGACGGATGGCGCGCATGGCTTCGCCCAGCGCAATGGCGGACGAAGCACAAGCCACCGAATAATTGACCGAGGGGCCGGTAATACCGAAACGCATGCTGATATGACCTGCCGGGGCATTGGCCATGCTGGCGATGACCGATAGCGGCGATACCCGCGACTTTTCGGCATAAAAGTTATGGAAGCCCTTGTCCAGCGCGGTACTGCCGCCCATCGCACAGCCGACATACACGCCTACTTGCTCCCGCTCTGCGGGCAGCGTCAGCGCGGCATCGTCCAGCGCCAGCGTGGCGGCGGCCACCGCCATCTGGCTGACGCGATCCACCCCGGACAGCTGCAAACGGGTAAACCACGGAGCCGGGTCGAAATCGGCGGCGCCGACCACGGCCGGCTTGCAGCCGGTTACCTCTGCGTCCAGCAGCCGAATGCCCGACTCACCGGCCATCAGCCGGGAAAAAACCGTCTCTACCTGATTGCCCAGAGGCGAAATCAGGCCTATCCCGGTAATGGCAACGGCAGTCTTCATGCCTTTTCCGCCTTGAAGCGGTCCACCAGATTGGCCAGTTCCTGCAAGTTGGCAACGTGGGCTTCTTCTTCGGGAATGGATACTTCGAAGTGCTCTTCGATAGCAAACAGCAGTTCGATCTGCCCCAGCGAATCCAGGCCATATTCGCCCAGCGGGCGTTCCGCCTGGACTTCGTCGGCGTTCACACCAAATTTTTCCACAATGACTTGCTTGATCTGCTCGATAGTATTCATCACGCTGCCTTGCCCGCACAGTCAGGCACCTGGACCGTGGCGGGGGTTATTTTTTCATGAGGCGCTATTGTATGCCTGCGCCTGATGGGAATTTATAGTGTTTATTGTCGAGTTTTATGCCGGTTGTTGACAGCGATGCCCCATGTTGAAAAAACATGCATCGTCATCCCCGTCGGCAAGCATACCGGGACCACACTATATTGCTGTTACAAATTGTCGCGCAACAATGTAAAAAGCCAGCACCCGGGCGCTGGCCAGATTGCCCACGCAGTTGCCGTCGCCGCCTCAAACGGCTTCCACGTCGTTGTGGACGTCGCTTTCGCGCAATACTTCCTGCGCCCACACTACCGAATCGATGTAATAACGACAGGCATGTTCCACTTCGAAATTAAGCACTTTGCACAGGGCGTTGATGCGCTGGTCGTCTCCCTGTTCACAGGCCAGTGCCAGTGCCAGGTAGGGACTGAACATGCCTTTGTTCTCCACCACTGCGTCGCGCACCGTGGGTGGCAGCTCCAGCGGGTCCAGCACATCGGGGAAGGGCTGGTTGAGCAATACGTCCAGCAGCGAGAACATGCCGGTCAGAAACAGATGCTCGGCCTCCAGCTTGTTGCCGCGATAGCCCCCCAGCCGCTCCAGGAAACGGGCACGAATCAGTGACTTTTCCAGCAAGGCCAGCGCGGTACCGTCTTCCTTCTTGGCGGTAAACAGCAGCATGGACAGCCATTTGAACAGGGTTTCACGCCCCAGCAACAGCAGGGTTTCCTCGATGGTCTGGACCTTGCGCGCCAAGCCATTCACCGGTGAATTGATGAAGCGCAGCAGCTTGAACAGCAAGACCGAGTCCAGCTTGAACTGCGCCTCGAGTTCACGCGGCTCGGCGTTGGCACGCAACATGCGCATGATCTGCAGGACGCGGGTCTGGTTGCTGTCCACCTTGCCGCTCTCCAGGCTGCGCACCGTGGCGATGAACGGACCGTGGAACAGGGCAAAGCGATTGCTGCCCGGCGCGCGCAGGCAAACATCCAGGTCTTCGGCAGTGCCGACATTGCGTGCCATCCAGCGCGCATTGGGATAGCGGCGCGGCAGCTGGTCCAGGATGGGAGCCAGTACGCGGGTAGAGGGTGCGGAGAAGTCCAGCAGCATGAAATCCATGCGATTGAACAGTTCCGGCTGCAATCGTTCCACCAGTACCTGGGCATCGAACGCCGCCGGTTCGATGGCAAAACGCAGGCCCTTGATGCGCAGCTCGTCCAGCACCTGCATCACTTCGGCGGTGACAGGCTCGTTCGGGTCCGGTTCCAGCACGAAGATCACGCTCTTGGCCGGCATCTGCAGCAGCAGTGGCTCGGACAGCGAGCTGATGGAAATGTGAACCAGTGCGCGCCGATAGGCCAGCAGGCGGAACACTTCCATGTTTTGCAGCGTGGTCAGCATCAGGCGATCAAAATCCTGATGCTTGCTGCCCTTGGCGGCCGCGCCGGATTTGACGAAAAACTCGTAGGCCACCACACGGTGCTGCCGGTCCATGACCGGCTGGTGGGTGACGAAGCCGAGGGTCGGCGGCAACTGGTCGACCGTTTCCGGCTCTACCACGCGCTTTACCGGCGAAGCTTCCAATTCTTTTTCAACAGCAGCGATTTCGTCGGCCTGACTTTCTTCATTTTTTTTCAGACGACCGGCCAAACCGCCAATCAGGTTTTTCAACATGGTTCGCTCTCTCATGACACCCGGCTGCAGGACGGACAGCCTCTGTGCAGTTTAGTCGATTCGGCCCGGTATTTTTGGAGTATCCACCAGCACATCGCCACATTGGGCGCGGTGGCGCAAGGCATGGTCGATCAGCACCAGTGCCAGCATGGCTTCGGCAATCGGCGTGGCACGAATGCCGACACACGGGTCATGGCGGCCATGGGTTTCCATCATGATGGGATTGCCCTGGCGGTCGATGGAGCGGCGCGGCTGGGCAATGGATGAGGTCGGCTTGATCGCCATGGACACCTCGATGTCCTGTCCGGTGGAAATACCCCCCAGAATGCCGCCGGCGTGATTGCTGGCAAAACCTTGCGGTGTCAGCTCGTCGCCATGCTCGCTGCCACGCTGGCTGACGCTGGCAAAACCGGCGCCGATTTCCACGCCCTTGACGGCATTGATGTTCATCATGGCATAGGCGATGTCGGCATCCAGACGGTCGAATACCGGCTCGCCCCAACCCACCGGCACGTTTTCCGCCACCACGCGCAAGCGGGCGCCCACCGAGTCCAGGCTCTTGCGGATGGAGTCCATGTAGTCCTCCAGCTGCGGCACCACGGCTTCATCGGCGGCGAAGAATGGATTGCTGTTGACCACATCCCAGCTCTTGAAGGGGATTTCCACATTGCCGATCTGGGTCATGTGGCCACGGATCACAATGCCATAACGCTCGCGCAGCCACTTTTTGGCAATGGCCCCCGCCGCCACGCGCACGGCGGTTTCGCGGGCACTGGAACGGCCACCGCCGCGCGGGTCGCGTACGCCATATTTGTGCCAGTAGGTGTAGTCGGCATGACCGGGACGGAAGGTGTCGGCGATATTGCCGTAGTCTTTGGAGCGCTGGTCGGTATTGCGGATCAGCAGGGCAATCGGCGTACCGGTGGTTTTGCCTTCGTAAACGCCAGAGAGGATTTCCACCGCATCCGGCTCGCGCCGCTGGGTGACATGTCGGCTGGTGCCGGGTTTGCGCCGGTCCAGTTCCTGCTGGATGTCCTCGGCACTGATGGCCAGGCCCGGCGGGCAGCCGTCCACCACGCAGCCGATGGCCGGCCCGTGGCTTTCGCCAAAGGAAGTTACGGTAAACAGCAGCCCCATGGTGTTGCCTGACATCTTGATTCGTCCCTTGTCATTTCATCTGGTTTGGCCTGATTCTAGCACGGCAAAACCCGTCTACGACGACCAAGCGAGTCCGGTCGGACGCCGGCGGAACCAGCCGGTGACCGACAAGCGCTGCTGCGAGGCCGGCAAGACTTCGTGCCAGAAACGGTCAGACAGGAATAACACCAGCGTGCCGGCCTGCGGTGCAACATCCAGCCAGCGGCTGCATTCATCATCCAGGTACAGGCGCATCTGGCCACCGGCATCGGCGGGCCAGTCTTCATTCAGATACAACACGGCGGTCAGGGCGCGGGCGTCATCGTCACGAAAGCGATCCAGGTGTTTCTTGTAGAAACTGCCCGGCGGATAAACGGCGAAATGTGATTCCAGATCGTCCAGCCCCAGATAAAAGGCCTGATTCACCGCGTGGCGCACTTGATCGAGGGTGGCAAAATAATGGGCTATGGCCGGCTCAGCATCCTGCGGCTCCAACCACAATACCGAGTCGGAACGGATTTCACTGCGTCGTCCTTGCTGGTCGGCCCGGCCGACGGCGGCCTCATGAAACCGTCCTTCATTCCACTGCGCCAGACAGCATTGCTGCAGGCGGCGGATGTCTTCTGCACCGAACAGGGTGTGATCGACCACCCAGCCTTGCTCGGCAAGGGTATCAATAATGGCATCCAGCTTGGCTGGGGATAAGTCTGTCACTTGCGTCATGGCGGCATTCTCCACTAGAGCCGGCTGTTCTACCACAGCCGCTTGGCTGGCGGCATGATTTTTGTCAGTGGTTTTCGATAACCTTGTCATGCCGGCCCCGCAGCCAGTCGAGTACCAGTGGGAAATGGTCGGCCGGTGCATCGGGGTGGGTCAGCAAGGATACATGGTCGTAGTCATGCCAGTGGCCGGCAGCCCGTCCAAGCAAGCGCAAGCGCGACAAATGCGGGCCGGACTCGTCGCGAAAGCGGCGCACATCGTCGACATGGCCACGGCAGGGATCGTTGCGGGCCGCAAAATACAGGGCGGGTGGCAAGGAGACATGGCGGGCGGCCGCGCCGTAATCGAAGCCGTCATCACTATCCACCCAGGGGCGCAGCTTGGCCCAGCGCTTGCTCTGGCGATGGCTTTTCTCGGTTTCATCGTCCGCCCCCAGGCCAATGCGTCTGGCCGGCAGGTAGCCATAGCAACGGATCAGCCAGCGCGCGACGATATTCCAGATCAGGTCGACCTCCAGCCATTTGCGCAGATTGCGCACGGCGATGCTGCGTTTGCTGCCGAAGTACACCAGGCTGGCCACTTGTGCGGCCAGCTGCGGGTAACGTAACAAGCAACTGCTCATGTGTACGCCTCCCCAGGAATGCGCCATCCAGTGCAGGCGCTGACCGCCCTTGAGCTGGTAGATGGCCGCATGCAGCGCCGGCAGGTCCTGACAAATGATTTCGGTTTGACCATGGCGTGAGCTGGCGTCGATTTTGGGTGTACTGCGACCGCGACCACGCAAATCGGCCACAAACACATCGTAGCCGGCATCGGCCAGAAAATGGGCCAGCCCCTTGCCGCTGTCGCTGTAGAAAATCCGGCCATCGGCCATGACACCATGCACCAGCAATACCGGTGGTCCGTCTGCCACGCGCCAGATGCGCCGCAGGTACAGCCGCTGCTGCGCGACCTCCACATACATGTCCTGCTGCTGTTTTTCCGCCATTGTTCCCGCCTTGCCAATCCACCAAGCAAACGACCGTATGATTAAGGCAAGTCCGGCTGCAGGTCAATCTTCCCTGCACTCGCCCATGAAAAACGGGCCGCCATGGCGACCCGTTGTTTGCAGCCGTGCCAGTCGGCTCAGGCATTGAGGTTTTTGTAGACGATCTCGTAGACATCGTTGGACAGGGAGGCCGCCAACAGACGCTCCAGCTCGGCCCGCATCAGTGCCTGACGGCCCGGCTCCAGCTTCTTCCAGCGATTGAAGGCGCGCACGATACGGCTGGCCACTTGGGGATTGATGGCATCCAGCGCCAGCACCTGCTCGGCCAGGAAGCGGTAACCGCTACCATCGGCGGCATGGAAGTGCGCCATATTATTGCCAAAGCTGCCAATCAGCGCGCGCGCCTTGTTGGGGTTCTTCAAATTGAATGCCGGATGCTCCATGGCGGCGCGGACATGATCCAGCGTGCCTTCCAGCTGGCTGGAGGCCACCAGCATGAAGAACTTGTCCATGACCAGGGCATCGTGCTGCCAGCGGGCGGCGAAGTCGGTATAGCACTCGTCGCGCTCTTCGCCATCGTGATCGCGCAGCGCCAGCATGGCGCCCATCTGATCCGACATATTGTCCGCTTCCAGCGCCTGCTTGCGGGCGGCTTCGGCCGGCCAGGCCACGTTCAGCCGGGTCAGCATCTGCAAGGCACGGTTTTTCAGATCGCGCCGGCCAGCGTCTTCCGGCTTGTATTCACGGGTCTGGTTCAGGTGATAAGCCTCGTGCCACTCGCCACGTAGCGCCTCGGCCAGGTGATCGAGCACGAAATCACGTACCTGGTGAATGATGGCCGGATCGGCCTGTTCCACCATTTCCAGCATTTCCGCTTCCGACGGCAAGCCCAGCATCATGGCCTTGAAGGCCGGATCGGCCAGCGGGTCCTTCAATACCGCCCGGAAGGCCGCGACAAAGGTCTCCGGCAGGGTCAGCGCCCGGCCCTGCACAGCAGCTTCGATCAGCTGGCGGAACAAGCGCTCTGCCAGCTTCTGCCCGGCCTCCCAGCGGCAGAAGCTGTCGCTGTCATTGGCCATGAGGAAGGCCAGCTGCTCATCACGCCAGTCGTATTCCAGCCGGACCGGCGCGGAGAAGCCGCGCAGCAATGACGGCACCGGCTCCTCCGGCACATCGATGAAGACAAATGTCTGGCTAGCCTGTTTGACATCCAGCACTCGCGTACCAAGCTGTGCCTGTTCCTCGCCTTCCAGCTGCAGCGGCAGATCCTTGCCATCACTACCCACCAGCCCCAGTGCCAGGGGGATGTGCAGCGGCTGTGGTGCGGGTTGGCCGGTGATGGCCCGGCAGGACTGGGTAACGGTCAGTGCATAGCGGCGCGCTGCCGCATCGTAGTGGCTGCTGACTTGCAATAGCGGGGTGCCGGCCTGGCTATACCACAGGGCAAACTGGCCAAGATCGACGCCATTGGCATCGGCCATGGCGGCACGGAAATCGTCGCAGGTGACGGCCTGCCCGTCATGCCGTTTGAAATACAGGTCCATGCCCTTGCGGAAACCGGCCTCCCCCAGCAGGGTATGGTACATGCGGACCACTTCCGCCCCTTTTTCGTACACCGTCATGGTGTAGAAGTTGTTCATCTCGATATAGGATTCGGGACGAATCGGATGCGCCGTGGGACCGGCATCTTCCGGGAACTGCAAGGCGCGCAGGCTTTTGACATCGTCGATGCGCTTGACCGCACGGCTACCCAGATCCGAGCTGAATTCCTGATCGCGAAATACGGTCAGGCCCTCTTTCAAGGACAGCTGGAACCAGTCGCGGCAGGTCACACGGTTGCCAGTCCAGTTATGGAAATATTCGTGGGCGATGATGGCTTCCACGCGCTGGAATTCCGCATCGGTGCGGGTATCCTTGCGCGCCAGCACGGCCGAGGTATTGAAGATGTTGAGGCCCTTGTTTTCCATGGCCCCCATATTGAAATCGCTGACCGCCACGATCATGTAGATGTCCAGATCGTACTCCAGGCCAAAGCGCTGCTCGTCCCACTTCATGGCGCGCTTGACCGCCCCCATGGCAAAGGCGACCTTGTCCTGGTCGGCCGGCTCGGTCCAGATCTCCAGTGCCACAGCGCGTCCGCGCTGGGTGATGAATTTGTCACGCGCAGCCACCAGCTTGCCGGCAACCAGGGCAAACAGGTAGGACGGCTTGCGGTAGGGATCGACCCATTTCACCCAGTGGCGCTTCTTGTCCAGCACGCCCTCGCCCACCTTGTTGCCATTGGACAGCAGCACCGGAAACTTCTGCTTGTCAGCCACGATGGTAGTGGTGAACTTGGCCATCACATCGGGCCGGTCCATATAGAAGGTGATCTTGCGAAAGCCTTCCGGCTCGCACTGGGTAAACAGATTGCCATTGGAAGCATACAAGCCCATCAGGCTGGTATTGCTCGCCGGTTCAAGCTCGGTTTCCACTTCCAGGATAAAGCTGTCGGGTACCGCCGGAATCAGCACCCCGTCGGCCGCCAGCTGATACGCAGAGGGGTCCAGCCGCTCGCCATCCAGCGTCAGGCTGAGCAGCCGGGCCGACCCGTCCAGCCACAGGGCACTGGCCGCCGTGGACTTGTCATTGCGCTTGATCACCAGACGCGAGTGCACACGCGTCTGCGCGTCCTCGATATCAAACTTCAAATCCACCCGGTCCACCAGATAAGGGGGAACGGTATAGTCTTTCAGATAGTTGACTTGAGGCTGCTGCGCCATGTTCTTCTCTCTAATTAGTAGTCGTTGCCGGCTTGATCCGGTCTTGCTCATGAACCGGGCGGGATCGCCACCCCGATCCGGTGATGGGTGCACTATCGGGTCACTGATGCATCAGCCTCGCAGCCAGCCGGCGTCCTCAGCCCGCTGCTGCAATCGGCAGCAGGTCCGTGGGGACGCTTGCAAGCTGGCCACGCGCACCAGCAGCTCATCACGGCGGAACAGATGCAGGGTAATGGTTTCCCCCACGCCATAGCGTGCCAGCATCTTGTCCAGCTCCGTCACTTTCAGGCCATCCAGTGCAATCAGGATATCGCCGCCAGCCAGCCCTGCCTGCTGAGCAGCGCCACCATCCAGCACGTTGACCAGCCGCAGGCCCAGCGGATCAACCGCGGTCTTTACACCAAGGCTGGCCCGCGGTTGGCGATCAGCCGCCACCGGGCCGATGCCACCAGCATCGCCGGCATGATCCGCGTAGTCCCAGCACATGTCCAGCCCTTGCGTTGCCAGCAAATCGGCCAGGGGCAGATCGGCAGTGGAGCGCAAGGCGCTGTCGAAGAAGGCTTGCAAGTCCAGCCCGGTGACCTGCTGGGCAATCTGCTCCCACTCGTCCTCTGCCAGCCCGCGGCCATCGGTCTGCCACTTATGCCACAGCGCACGCATCACGTCATCCAGCGACTGACGGCCGTCGGTCTGCTGACGGATGGTCAGGTCCAGCGCCAGCGCCGCCAGCGACCCCTTGGTGTAGTAGCTGACTATGCTGTTGGGGCTGTTTTCATCTTGCCGGTAGTACTTGGTCCAGGCATCAAAGCTGGATTCCTCCAGCGTCTGCTTGAGGCGGCCGGCACCTCGCTCCACCCCGCTGATGGTCTGCGCCAGCAGGCCAAGGTAGCGCTTGCTGTCGATCAGGCCGCAGCGCAGCAGGGTGAGATCATCGTAATAAGAGGTAATGCCTTCGAATGCCCACAGCAGGCGAGTATAGCCCTCGCGGCTAAGGTCGTAGGGGCTGAAGGCGGCGGGTTTTATCCGTTTTACATTCCAGCTGTGGAAGTATTCGTGGCTGATCAGCCCCAGCAGCTTGAGATAGCCATCGGAGATGGCCTGGTCTGCTGTTTGCGGCAGATCGTCACGGTTGGCGACCAGCGCAGTCGAGGCACGATGTTCCAGTCCGCCATAAATATCCTTGCCGACATACAGCATGAAGACATAACGCTCAAAAGGCGCGGGCGTACCAAACAGCTTGATCTGATATTCACAGATCTTCTTGGTGTCACGCGCCAGACGCTTGAGGTCGCCACGGAAACGGCCGGACACCACAAACTGGTGCGGCACGCCGCAAGCCTTGAAGCTGACCGAATGGAAGGCCCCCAGCTCCACCGGGTGATCCAGCAGCTCATCGTAATCGCCAGCACGGTACAGGCCGAAACCATTGCGGTCGGTCTCCACTGCCGGCAGGCTGCTGGCCACTTTCCAGTCGGCAAATGCCTTGCCCTTGGGCGCACGGATTTCCACCGTGCAGGCCACCGACTCATACCCCTCCACGGCCAGGAAAACACTGCTGGCATTGAAGAAGCCACGCTCCTCATCCAGGTAGGCACCGCGCACGGACAGATCATAGGCATAGACCTGATACACCAGCGTCAGGCTGCCAGCCACCGGCTCGGCCTGCCAAGTGTGTTTGTCCAGCTTGCACAGCCCAACCTCTTTGCCAGCACTGCTCGCTTGAATGCTGACGATATGCCGGGAAAACTCACGAATCAGATAACTGCCCGGAATCCACGCCGGCAAAGTGAACACCTGCCCCTTCTTGGCAGGCTTGGCAACTTTGAGCGTAATCTCGAAGCAATGGCTTTGCGGTGAGCACGGACGGATGGAATAGTGAACAGGTGAGGTCATGATCTGCCTGAGGAGGGGGCGAAAACAGCAGATTCTAGCACCGGGGTCATACCGTCGTCGTGGCAGATGGCGATTTGACCTAAGTCAAGGGCTTGCACAGGCATGACAATATAATCCCCAGTAAGCGGCATCAGGTTCAGCACCTGCTGCCAGCTCGCTTGAAATCAAGAAAATGGTGGACGTAAAAATCCCGCGAGCATACTAATCAACTGGCCCGTCATGGGTATTTGCTTTAGAATGCCTCGCTGAATAAATGGGGAAAAAGCGTGTGTCTGACATGATCTGCCAAGTTTTTTTGGCAGCAAATTGTCAGCACGGGTCAAACGCTTTACTAATCTGTAATTGATCAGATTCCCCTGCGGCTTTCCCGCCAACTACAGCTTGGGGCAGTAGGCAGGAAATCAAGTCGCCATGGTTTGTCACGTTCTAAGTTAGCAACCTTGGAGAAAACCCTAAATGGAAACGCAATCCACTTATAACTATAAGGTGGTGCGCCAGTTTGCCATCATGACCGTAGTCTGGGGCATTGTAGGCATGCTGGTGGGCGTCATCATTGCGGCCCAATTGGTGTGGCCGGAGCTCAATTTTGGGCCCTGGTTCCACTTTGGTCGTCTGCGCCCGCTGCACACCAACGCCGTGATTTTCGCCTTTGGCGGTTGCGGCCTGTTTGCCACTTCCTACTACGTCGTGCAGCGCACCTGTAACGTACGACTCATCTCGGACAAGCTGGCCGCCTTTACCTTCTGGGCATGGCAGCTGATCATCGTCCTGGCTGCCATCACCCTGCCGCTGGGTTACACCTTCGGCAAGGAATACGCCGAACTGGAATGGCCGATCAAGCTGATGATCGCCGTGACCTGGGTGGTGTATGCCATCGTGTTCTTCGGCACCATCGCCATCCGCAAGGTCAAGCACATCTATGTAGCCAACTGGTTCTATGGTGCGTTCATCCTGGCGGTAGCCCTGCTGCACATCGTCAACAGCGCCTTCGTGCCGGTTTCCCTGACCAAGTCCTACTCCGTGTATGCCGGTGCCGTGGATGCCATGGTGCAATGGTGGTATGGCCATAACGCCGTAGGCTTCTTCCTGACCGCTGCCTTCCTGGGCATGATGTACTACTTCGTGCCGAAGCAGGCTGGCCGTCCGGTTTACTCCTACCGCCTGTCGGTTGTGCACTTCTGGGCACTGATCTTCACCTATATGTGGGCCGGTCCTCACCACCTGCACTACACTGCCCTGCCTGACTGGACCCAGTCGCTGGGCATGGTGTTCTCCCTGGTGCTGCTGGCTCCGAGCTGGGGTGGCATGATCAACGGCATCATGACCCTGTCCGGTGCATGGCACAAACTGCGTACCGATCCGGTACTGAAGTTCCTGGTGGTTTCCCTGTCCTTCTACGGTATGTCCACCTTCGAAGGCCCGATGATGTCCATCAAGACCGTCAACGCCCTGTCGCACTACACTGACTGGACCATCGGTCACGTGCACTCCGGCGCCCTGGGCTGGGTAGGCTTCATCACCATCGGTTCCATGTACTACCTGCTGCCGCGTCTGTTCGGTCGTGAATCCATGCACAGCACCAAGCTGATCGAGGCTCACTTCTGGCTGGCTACCGTGGGCGTGGTGCTGTACATCGCCGCACTGTGGATCTCCGGCGTGACCCAGGGCCTGATGTGGCGTGCCCTGAATGCCGACGGCACCCTGACTTACGCCTTTGTTGAAGCCGTAAAAGCAACGTACCCCTACCACTTCGTACGTTTCCTGGGTGGTACGCTGTACCTGAGCGGTATGCTGCTGATGGCCTACAACACCTTCCGCACCGTAGCTGGTGGCCGCGCTGTTGACGCCAAGATCCCGGCTGTTAACGCATCGGCTCACGCTTAAGCGGATAAAGGTAGAAGAACATGGAAAAGATCCAGAAACTGATTGAAGAACACGTAGGTTATCTCATCGTGTTCACGCTGATCGTGATCAGCTTTGCCGGCCTGGTGGAAATCCTGCCGCTGGCATTCCAGAAGTCCACGACCCAGCCGGTTGCAGGCGTCAAGCCCTATACCGCACTGCAGCTGGCCGGTCGTGACATCTACATCCGTGAAGGCTGCTACAACTGCCACTCCCAGATGATCCGTCCCTTCCGCGCCGAAACCGAGCGCTATGGCCACTACTCCGTTGCGGGCGAGTCGGTGTACGACCACCCCTTCCAGTGGGGCTCCAAGCGTACCGGTCCGGACCTGGCCCGTGTGGGCGGTCGCTATTCCGACGAATGGCACCGTGTTCACCTGACCAATCCGCGTGACGTGGTACCGGAATCCAACATGCCGGCGTTCCCGTGGCTGTCCAAGAACCTGGCTGACGCCGAAATCATGCCGAAGAAAATGGAAGCGCTGCGCAGCGTAGGCGTTCCGTATACCGACAAGGATATCGCCGAAGCCAAGGCTCAGGTCGAAGGCAAGTCGGAAATGGATGCCCTGATTGCATACCTGCAGGGCTTGGGTCTTGCACTGAAGAACGTTCGCTAAGTCATGGACTGGGTAACGATTGGGCGCTCTGCCTTTACCGTAATGTGCTTCACCTTCTTCATTCTGGTGTTGTTCATTGCCTACAGCAGGCGCTCAAAGAACCGGTACGATGAAGCGGCCAATGTGCCCTTTCTCGACGACGACAAGGTGCAGGAGGCCGATAACCATGAGTCGGCTTCTAACGGAGCAAAACAATGAGTGATTTCGTAAGCGATTTCTGGGGCATCTGGATCACGGCCATCGTGGTTGCAGGTTTTGTTGGTCTGTCCCTGCTGTTGTTCACCCAATCCAAGACTACGGTCAACAAGGGTGAGCAGGTCAAGACCATGGGCCACGTGTGGGATGGCGATCTGGAGGAATACAACCATCCGCTGCCGCGCTGGTGGATGCTGATGTTCTACATCACGCTGATCTTCGGTGCCTGCTACCTGGTGCTCTACCCGGGCCTGGGCAAATGGCAAGGCATTCGTGGCTGGACTTCCGTAGGTCAGTACAAGGAAGAACGCGCACAGGCCGAAGCCAAGTATCAGCCGCTGTATGACAAGTACCTGAAAGAAGACCTGAAAACCGTTGCGGCCGATCCCAAGGCACAGGAAATGGGCAAACGCCTGTTCCAGACCTACTGCGTACAGTGCCACGGCTCTGATGCACGCGGTGCCAAGGGCTTCCCCAACCTGGTCAACCACGACTGGCTGTATGGTGGTGATCCCAAGACCATCGAAACCACCATCCTGAATGGTCGTCATGGCCAGATGCCGGCCTGGGGTTCGGTACTGGGTGAAGAGAAGGTCAAGGATGTCGCCAACTACGTGCTGTCGCTGTCGGTACAGAAGAAGAAGTTTGATGCCGAACGCGCCGCACGCGGCAAGGAAACCTTTGCCACCATCTGCGCGGCCTGCCACGGTCCAGATGGCAAGGGCAACCAGCAACTGGGTGCACCGAACCTGACTCACCCGAGCGGAAACTGGCTGTACGGTGGTACTGAAAAGACCATCATCGAGACCATCACCAATGGTCGCAACAACCAGATGCCTGCCTGGAAGGACTTCCTGGGCGATGCCAAGGTTCACCTGCTGGCCGCCTATGTATGGGGTCTGTCCAATAACGCCAAGGCGCAGTAAGCCTTAGCCGACATACTGCCCGCGCAAGCGGGCAGTATGCTTTATGACATTTAGTATATATTTTGATATAATGAAAAGGCTGGCAAGAGGCTTGCGCAAAGTCCATGTTGAGAGTGAACTTTGCGAAATCCTCTTCAGGGAAACACCATGTCTGATTCGCTTAAAGATATACCGGTCAAAGTAGAACACACACCCCCCTCCCCCAAGGCCGCTCAGGAAACCGTGTCCTTGTACGAGGCACAAAAAAAGATCTACCCGCGTAGCGTCAAGGGGATTTTCAACAACTGGCGCATTCTTTTCGTACTCGGCACCCAGCTCGCCTTCCTTGGTCTGCCGTGGCTGAACTGGAATGGTCGCCAGGCCGTATTCTTCGACATGGTGAACCGCAAGTTTTTCATCTTCGGCCTTACCATCTGGCCGCAGGACTTCGTCTACCTCGCCGCCCTGCTGATGAGCTGCGCCTTTGGCCTGTTTGTGTGGACCACCATTGCCGGCCGCCTGTGGTGCGGCTACTCCTGTCCGCAAACCGTCTACACCGAAATCATGCTGTGGATTGAACAGCTGGTGGAAGGCGACCGCAACAAGCGCATCAAGCTGGACAAGGAGCCGATGAGCTTGCGTAAAGCGCGGCTGAAACTGACCAAGCACGGCCTGATGATTCTGTTCTGCCTGTGGACCGGCTTCTCGCTGGTGGGTTACTTCACCCCCATCCGCGACCTGGTCAAGGCCATGCCCACCTTCGACTATGGCCCGTGGGAAAGCTTCTGGATCTTCTTCTACGCCGGCTTCACCTATCTGCTGGCCGGCTTCATGCGCGAGCAAGTATGCAAATACATGTGTCCCTATGCCCGCTTCCAGAGCGTGATGTTCGATGCCGATACCCTGATCATTTCCTATGACGAAGCCCGCGGCGAGCCGCGTGGTGCCCGCAAGAAAGGCGTCGACTTCAAACAGCAGGGCCTTGGCTCCTGTGTCAACTGCGGCATCTGCGTCCAGGTCTGCCCGGTTGGCATCGACATCCGCAATGGCCTGCAATACGAGTGCATCGGCTGTGCCGCCTGTATCGACGCCTGCGACGAGGTGATGGACAAGGTGGGCTATCCGCGTGGCCTGATCCGCTACACCACGGAAAACGCACTGGAAGGCAAATACCCGGAAAAGGACATCGTCAAACACCTGCGCCGCCCGCGCGTGATCATGTACACGGTGGTGCTGCTGATCGTGCTGGGTGCCGCACTGGGCTCGCTGGCCATGCGCAAGCCCTTCAAGGTGGACATCCTGCGTGACCGCGCCTCGCTGGTGAAGGAGACCGATGCCGGCCTGCTGGAAAATGCCTACATTATCAAGATCATCAACACCACAGAACGTGATCAGGAGTTTAAAATCTCGGTAGACGGCATGCCCGACCTGAAGCTGGAAAGCGACAGCAAGCACCTGAGGGTGAAGGCAACTGAAACCGAAAGCTTCGGCGTACGCGTGCAGGCCGATCCCCAGGTTGCCACCAAGGGCAGCCACGAGATCCACTTCAAGGTAGAAACCGTCAGCAGTCCGGTTCTGCATGTGGAAGAAAAATCCAGCTTCATCGGAGAGTAAGTCATGCAACTGAGCAGTCCTGTTTCGCGCCCCTGGTATAAAGAGCCCTGGGTGTGGTTTTTGATCAGCTTTCCGCTGGCTGCCGTCATCGTCGGTTCGTTCTACATCACCACCGCCATCAAGACCGATGATGGCCTGGTCACCGACGATTACTACAACAAGGGCAAGGCCATCAATATGGAATTGCGCCGCGATACAGCTGCTGCGGCCATGGGCATTACCGCCCAGGTCATGTTCAGCAGCGATGGCCGCAGCATCACCGTCAACACCACCAGCAAACAGGTGCTGCCGGACGTGCTGACCCTGAAGTTGATTCACCCGGCCCAGGATGACTACGACGTGGCCGCCGACCTGCACAAGATCGCCGCCAATCAGTACAGCGGCAGCTTTGGCAAGGAACTGGTCAAGGCCAACCACTGGTATGCCCAGCTGGAAGACAAGGGTAATCAGTGGCGGGTGCAGGCCGAATGGAAGCCGGAGCAAGGCCCGGTGGTGATGCTGGGCAAGCCCAAGCTGGAGGCGGCGGAATGATGGGCTGCAGCACGCGGCGTGGTGTGCTGGCAGCCGGCCTGCTGCTGCTCTTGGCTGGCTGTGCCAGCAAAAGCTACCAGCCGCAGTATCTGAATGGCAAAGTCCTGCTGAAAGAACCCATGTCGCTGCCACTGGCCACCACGCTGGTACGGGTAAGGCTGGTCGATGACAGCACCCAGGCCGATGCACCGGCCCGCCTGCTGGCAGAGCAGACGCTGGAAAAGCCCAAGGCTTTCCCGCTGGACTTTTCCCTGTGCTACGACCAGCATGCCATTCAGACCGGCGGCAACTACAGCGTACAGGCGCAAGTCTTTGTGGATGGAGAGCTGCGCTTGCAAACCCGGGGGCATATCAATGCCTTTTCCCCGGCCGCACCCGAGCTGCAGGTCGAGCTGATCAAGTAGGCGCGCCAGGGGAACAAAAAAATGGCTGCCACTTGGCAGCCATTTTTTATGGCAACAGCGATCAGGCCAGAGGCTTCAGCCTGGCCATGAAATGACGCAGGATGGGCGGTTCATATTCAAAGGTCAGGCCACGCATGCTGGCCGCGCGCTGCCGGACTTCAATCAGGCAGTCGGCGATATAGTCCATGTGGTCGTTGGTATAGACCCGACGCGGAATGGTCAGCCGCAACAGCTCCAGCGGCGATGCCTCCTGCTCGCCGGTTTGCGGATTGCGCCCCAGCAGCAGCGAACCGATTTCCACTCCGCGCACCCCACCTTCCAGATACAACTCGCAAGCCAGTACATGTGCCGGAAACTGTGCGGCAGGAATATGCGGCAACAGGCGCTTGGCATCGACAAATACCGCATGGCCGCCAGTCGGATACTGGATGGGCACGCCACCTGCGCGCAGCCGTTCGCCCAGATATTCCACCTGGCTGATGCGATAGCTCAGATAAGCCGGGTCCAGCCCCTCTTTCAAACCGATGGCCAGCGCCTCCATATCACGCCCGGCCAGGCCGCCATAGGTGACAAAACCTTCCATCGGCACACAGCGCACCTGCACCGCCCGGCAGAGATC
>NZ_JAELTZ010000256.1:0-235 GCF_016429115.1 Aquitalea sp. ASV15
CGGTATGGCCGCGGTTCCACACCGACACGAACAGCTGGCCCTGGTAGTCGGAATCGATCAGTCCCACCAGGTTGCCCAGCACGATGCCGTGCTTGTGACCCAGGCCGGAGCGCGGCAGGATCATGGCCTGTCTCTTATACACATCTGACGCTGCCGACGAACGAACAACAGTGTAGGTCTCGGTGGTCGCCGTGGGGGGGGGGGGGGGGGGGGGGGGGGGGGGGGGGGGGGGGGG
>NZ_JAELTZ010000257.1:0-240 GCF_016429115.1 Aquitalea sp. ASV15
GCCATCGACGGTGGCGGTGCTGCTGGCGGTATGGCCCTGGCTGTCGGTAAAGGTGACGGTAACGGTCTGGCCGGCTTCGACGCTGCCGGTGCTGCCGCTGACCACCACCGCAGTGCTTTCAGCCTTGTTGTAGACGTGATCGCCGCCGCTGCCATCGTTGCCGATGGTGATGGTGGCGGTGGTGTCCTTGCTGTCGTTGACGCTGGCGCTGGCCGGGTTGCCGGCCACGCTGGTGACGTC
>NZ_JAELTZ010000258.1:0-236 GCF_016429115.1 Aquitalea sp. ASV15
CAATATCGACAGCAAGGATACGCTTGCCACCATTGCCATCAGCAGTGATGGCAGTGGCAGTGATCATGTTTACAACAAGAGCGAAAGCGGCGCCGCCGTGGTCAGCGGCACCACCACGGGCGTGGAAACCGGCCAGACTGTCACCGTCACCTTCACCGACAGCGCCAACCACGTGGTCACCACCACGGCGACCGTGGCAGCCAATGGCAGCTGGACCGTTCCGGCCAGCAGCCTGA
>NZ_JAELTZ010000043.1:0-34107 GCF_016429115.1 Aquitalea sp. ASV15
CAGGCCTTCGGCTTCTTCGGCGCGGGCCTTGTCCAGGTCAACCGCAATGCCGCGCTCGGCCAGTGCCGAGGTGGGCAGGCGCTTGTGCGGATTGGACGGGCCAGCCATATTGCGCACCACGCTGGACAGGTCGAACTCCAGCACGCGTTCGTATTGTGCCGTCGCCAGGCTGTCGGCCCACAGGCCGCTGACCTTGGCGTAGTTTTCCACCAGTGCCACTTGCTCGGCTTCGCGGCCGGTCAGCTTGAGGTAGTCGATGGTTTGCTGGTCGATGTAGAACATGGCGGCGGTGGCGCCATATTCCGGGCACATATTGGAGATGGTGGCACGGTCGCCGATGGACAGGCTGGCAGCGCCATCGCCAAAGAATTCCACATAAGCACCGACTACGCGCTCCTTGCGCAGGAACTCGGTGAGCGCCAGCACGATGTCGGTGGCGGTAATGCCGGGCTGGCGCTGCCCGGTGAGCTTGACGCCGACGATGTCCGGCAGGCGCATCATGGACGGGTGGCCCAGCATCACGGTTTCCGCTTCCAGGCCGCCCACGCCGATGGCAATCACGCCCAGCGCATCCACGTGAGGGGTGTGGCTGTCGGTGCCGACACAGGTGTCAGGGAAGGCCACGCCGTCGCGCACCTGGATCACCGGCGACATTTTTTCCAGATTGATCTGGTGCATGATGCCGTTGCCGGCCGGAATCACATCCACATTCTTGAAGGCAGTCTTGGTCCACTCGATGAAGTGGAAACGGTCTTCATTACGGCGGTCTTCGATAGCGCGGTTTTTTTCGAAAGCCTGCGGGTCGAAACCACCACATTCCACCGCCAGCGAGTGGTCGACGATCAATTGCGTCGGCACCACCGGGTTGACCAGCGAGGGGTCGCCACCCTTGTCGGCAATGGCGTCGCGCAGGCCGGCCAGGTCGACCAGTGCGGTCTGGCCCAGGATGTCGTGGCACACCACGCGTGCCGGATACCAGGGGAAGTCCAGGTCGCGCTTGCGTTCGATCAGTTGCTTGAGCGCGTCGGTCAGCAGTTCCGGTTCGCAACGGCGCACCAGTTGCTCGGCCAGTACGCGCGAGGTATAGGGCAGGGTGGCATAGGCGCCGGGCGCAATGGCGTCAACGGCGGCGCGGGTGTCGTAGTAGTCCAGCTGGCTGCCGGGCAATCGGGTGCGGTAGTTTTTGTTCATGGCGTCGCTAAAACTCTCAGGGTGGAAGCAAAGCGGGGAGCTATCCTTGCGGCTTAGCTCCCCTGACCATCAGCGTTGTGCCAGCGGCACGAAAGCCTGATCGTCCGGGCCGGTGTAGTTGGCCGACGGGCGGATGATCTTGCCGTCAATGCGTTGCTCGATCACGTGTGCGCTCCAGCCGCTGGTACGGGCAATCACGAACAGCGGGGTGAACATGGCAGTCGGTACGCCCATCATGTGGTAGGACACGGCGGAGAACCAGTCCAGGTTGGGGAACATCTTCTTGATGTCCCACATCACGCTTTCCAGGCGCTCGGCAATGTCGAACATCTTGCTGTCGCCAGCGGCGGCGGACAGGTTGCGCGCCACTTCCTTGATCACCTTGTTGCGCGGGTCGGAGATGGTGTACACCGGGTGGCCAAAGCCAATCACCACTTCCTTGCGTTCCACGCGGGCCTTGATGTCGGCCTCGGCTTCGTCCGGATTGTCGTAACGTTTCTGGATTTCAAACGCCACTTCATTGGCACCGCCGTGCTTGGGGCCGCGCAGCGCGCCAATGGCACCGGTAATGCTGGAGTACATGTCGGAACCGGTACCGGCAATCACGCGGCTGGTAAAGGTGGACGCGTTGAATTCGTGCTCGGCGTACAGGATCAGCGAGGTGTGCATCGCCTTCACCCACAGCTCGGACGGTTTTTCGCCGTGCAGCAGGTGCAGGAAATGGCCGCCGATGGAGTCGTCGTCGGTTTCCACGTCGATGCGCTTGCCGTTATGGCTGAAGTGGTACCAGTACAGAAGCATGGAGCCGAAGGAAGCCATCAGGCGGTCGGCGATATCACGGGCACCGGCGATATTGTGGTCGTCCTTTTCCGGCAGGGTGCAGCCCAGGGCGGACACGCCGCTGCGCATCACGTCCATCGGGTGGGCGGAGGCGGGCAGGGCTTCCAGCACGCTCTTCACCACTTGTGGCAGGCCACGCAGGGCTTTCAGCTTTTGCTTGTAGCCTGCCAGCTCGGCCTTGTTCGGCAGCTTGCCGTGCACCAGCAGATAGGCGACTTCTTCAAATTCGCACTGATCGGCGATATCCAGAATGTCATAGCCGCGATAGCTCAGGTCGTTGCCGGTACGGCCAACCGTGCACAGGGCGGTATTGCCGGCGGCAACGCCGGACAGGGCGACCGATTTCTTCGGCTTGCCAGTCAGAACCACTTCAGTCATGCCATTTCTCCTTGGACAATTTCTCTGCTGTTACTGTTGTGCGCATGGTCAGGCTGCGCGGGGCTGCCTGACTAATTGGTTTTGCTGCCAGTCTTGCTGGTGACGGACAGTTATTTGTTTTTGCCTTCGGCGGACAGTTACTTGTTTTTGCCTTCGGCAAACAGCCCATCCAGCTTTTGTTCATAGCTGTGGTAGCCCAGGTGTTCGTACAGATCCATGCGGGTTTGCATCAGGTCCAGCACATTCTTTTGGGTGCCGTCACGGCGCAGTGCACCGTATACATTCAGCGCAGCCTGGCTCATGGCGCGGAAGGCGGACAGCGGGTAGAGCACCAGCGATACGCCGTTTTCGCCCAGTTCCTGGGTGGTGTAGAGCGGGGTGGAGCCAAATTCGGTGATGTTGGCCAGTACCGGTACGCCCACGGCCTCGGCAAATTGCTTGTACATGGCCAGGTCGGTCATGGCTTCCGGGAAAATCATGTCGGCACCGGCTTCCACGCAGGCCACAGCGCGTTCGATGGCGGCATCCAGTCCTTCCACCGCCAGGGCATCGGTACGGGCCATGATGACGAAACTGTCATCCTTGCGCGCATCGGTAGCGGCCTTGACGCGATCTACCATTTCTTCCTGGCTGACAATGGCCTTGTTGGGGCGATGGCCACAGCGTTTTTGCTGTACCTGGTCTTCAATATGCACCGCGGCGGCACCGGCTTTTTCCAGGCTGCGGATGGCGCGGGCGATATTGAAAGCACCACCCCAGCCGGTATCGATATCCACCAGCAGCGGCAGTTCGGTCACATCGGTAATGCGGCGCACATCAATCAGCACGTCTTCCAGCGTAGTGATGCCCAGGTCCGGAATGCCGCAGGAGCAGGCAGCCACACCGCCGCCTGACAGATACAGGGATTTGAAACCGGAGTGTTCGGCCAGACGTGCGGCATAGGCGTTGACAGCGCCTACGACTTGCAGCGGTTTTTCCTGTTCTACAGCGAGGCGAAAGCGTTGACCGGGTGTGCTCATGGCGGGGTCCTTAATGGATGCGGGTGACATTGCAGAGCATTCTAGCAAGTGCTTGGTTGGAGTGCAAATGCTCTATCATCATCGGCGCTGACGAAGGTGGTTCATGTTTTGCACAGGCTCTGGTATGTTTCGCAGCAGCAAGCTCGGGGGAACTCATTGCACGAGCCACGGTCTAGTGTTGTGTCCACACAGACGCCCATACAACTAAACCAGTGGACAATTCAGGGAGCATTACAACGACATGAGTGATCGTGATATCGATCAACAGTTGGTGGAGCGTGCCCAGCGAGGTGAAAAAAGAGCTTTCGACCTGCTTGTTGCAAAATATCAGCGTCGTCTGGCTAGGCTTTTGTCACGCTTCATTCGCGACGGCTCGGACATCGAAGATGTGACGCAAGAGGCATTTATCAAAGCGTATCGCGCTTTGCCGTCATTTCGCGGCGAGAGCGCGTTTTACACATGGCTGTACCGAATCGGCATCAATACTGCCAAGAATTTCCTCAGTTCAGCCGGGCGCCGCCCGGTGGTGAACAGCGAGTTTGAAGACGAAGATGGCGAGAGCTTCGACCTGGCGTCGCAAGTGCCCGACATGAACACGCCTGAAACCGAGCTGATGAACAAGGAAATCGTGACGACGGTCAACGCCGCCGTGCAAGCCTTGCCGGAGGAGCTCAGAACGGCCATTTCACTGCGTGAAATGGACGGACTATCCTACGAAGAGATTGCTCAGGTGATGAACTGTCCGATCGGCACCGTGCGCTCGCGGATTTTCCGTGCACGCGAGGCGATTGCTGCCGAATTGCGGCCACTGCTGGATACGGCCAAAAACAGAAGGTGGTAGCTTATGAAAGAAAAATTATCCGCGCTGATGGACAGCGAGCTGGACGGGCAGCACGCACAGAGGGCCATCAATGCCATCGCTGATGAAGAGGAACTGAAGCAGGTCTGGGACGCCTATCACCTGATTGGTGACGCCATGCGCGCAAACAGCCATGTTGCGGTGAATGTGCGTCAGCAAGTTGCCGAGCGTCTGGCCAAGGAGCCGACCGTACTGGCACCACGCCGCTGGTTTGCCCCGGTGCGTACGCGCCGGGCCGGCGCAGTGGCGCTGGCGGCCAGCGTCAGCTTTGCCGCGGTGGTGGGCTGGCAGCAGCTGTCCCATGGTAATGCCGCTTCGGTGATGGCAGATCGCGGCGTCCCGGTTGCCGCCTTGCAGCCGGCGCAGCAGCATGACGACCTGTATCTGGCTGCGCATCAGGAGATGACGGCCGATCAGAGCGTGTACAAGGTTTCCTACGGCAATGGAGTTCGCCACTGATGCGTCTGACACAGCTGTCCGGGGTCTGTTTGATGGGTGTGGCGGTGCTTGCCCATGCGGATGATGACTGGCTGGTGGTAAAGAAGGTGGCTGCCGCCGCAAGGCAGCAGCCACTGAGCGGTACCTACCTGCATCAGATGAACAGTTCGCTGGAAACCTTTCGCATCGTGCGCAGCGGTTCCGGCGACAACATCCAGGAAAAGCGCAGCTCGCTGGATGGTCCATCGCGTGAAATCATCCGCAAGGGGCTGGAGCTGAGCTGTTACGCGCCGGATGCCAAGTCGCTGTCTGCTGCCAAGGTCAGTGCCATGCGCCTGTTTCCGGCCTTGCTGCCCGATGATATCGGCAATATCGCCCAGTCGTATTCGGTCAAGCGCTCCGGCAAGGACCGGGTGGCGCAGCGCGATTGCAACTGGCTGGAGCTCAAGCCGAAAGACAGCAAGCGCTACATGCTGCGCATGTGTGTGGAGCCGGCCAGCTTCCTGCCGCTGAAGGTGATTACCCAGAATGCGGCCGGCGAGGTGGTGGAGCAGTTCACCTTTACCGAAATCGAATTGCAGGGGCCGAAAGACAAGGGCGCGTTCCGGCCGCAATACAAGCAGAACTATGTATTGCGCAGCGCCAGTGCGCCGGCCATGACGCTCGATGCCGATGCGCCGTCGGAAGTAAGCGGCATGCCCAGCGGCTTCAAGCTGCTGCGGGCGGTGCAGCGCACGCTGCCAGGCCAGGCTGAGCGCACCGTGCGGCATATGGTGTTCAGCGACGGGCTGGTGATGCTGTCGCTGTTTATCGAACCGCAGGCTGAAGGCCGCCCGGAGCGTGCCGTCAATCTGCACGGTGCCGTCAATATGGCGACTGCCGAGCAGGGCGATTATCTGGTCACGCTGGTGGGGGATCTGCCCGAACCCACCATGCTGGCGATGATCCGCAATCTCAAGATCGCACTCAGGCCATGATGGTGCCAGGCCTGCCTTGCCGTGCGGCGGCGAGGTGGGCCGTTTTAATTTCCTTTCCTGTTGTTCTGTGCAAACCACATCAAGATGGAGCGACCATGTCGATCAAAAAGCTGATCGTTGCTGCCATGCTGGCGGCATCTGCCTTCACTGTTGAACCTGTTGTCGTGCTTGCTGCCGATTTGCCCGATTTTGCCCGCATTGTCGAAACCGAGGGCAAGGCGGTGGTCAATGTCAGTACCACATCGACCATCAAACAGAATGTCAGCAGCTTGCCGGAAGGCATGGAGGGTGATCCCTTTTTCGAATTCTTCCGCCGCTTTGCACCCCAGCAGCAACAGGAGCGGCAGGAGCGCTCGCTCGGTTCGGGATTCATCATTTCGGCCGATGGCTATCTGCTGACCAATGCCCATGTGGTGGCGCGTGCGGATGAAATTACCGTCACCCTGACCGACAAGCGCGAATTCAAGGCCAAGGTGATTGGCTCGGATGCCCGTACCGATGTGGCCCTGCTCAAGATCGAGGCCAAAGACCTGCCGGTGGCGCGGCTGGGCAATATGGCTGATGTGCGCGTGGGCGAGTGGGTGCTGGCCATTGGCTCGCCCTTCGGTTTCGAGAATACCGTGACTTCCGGCATCGTGTCGGCCAAGAACCGCCTGTTGCCGGATGAGAATTTCGTCCCCTTCCTGCAGACCGATGCCGCGGTCAATCCCGGCAACTCCGGTGGACCGCTGTTCAATATGAAGGGCGAGGTGATCGGCATCAATTCGCAGATTTACAGCCGCTCTGGCGGCTTCATGGGCATTTCCTTCTCCATTCCCATCGACGTGGCAATGAATGTGGCCGATCAGCTGAAAGCCACCGGCAAGGTCAGCCGTGGCCGCATCGGCGTGGCCATTCAGGAATTGAACAAGGATCTGGCGGCCTCTTTCGGCCTGAGCAAGCCGGTGGGGGCGCTGGTGAATGAAGTGGAGAAAAAGAGTCCGGCAGACAAGGCCGGATTGCGCGCCGGTGATATCATCCTGTCGGTGGCAGGCCAGGCCGTGGCATCGTCTTCCGATCTGCCGCGGCTGATTGGTGCCATCCGTCCGGGGCAGACGGTGGCGCTGGAAGTGTGGCGCAATCGCGCCACCCTCAAGCTGAATGTGGTGCCGGAAGAGCTGAAGAGCGAAGACGCGCGTACTGCCCAGCGCGAATACCGTGCTCCGCAAGCCACGCCTGATGCGCAGAACATGAAGCAACTGGGGCTGGCGCTGGCCGAATTGTCGCCGCAGCAACTGGCCAAGGCCGGCATCAAGTATGGCCTGCAGGTGCGGCGTGCCAGCGGGCTGGCCGCTCGTGCCGGGCTGCAGGTCGGCGATGTGATCGTGGGTCTGGGTGGTGAAGCCATCAGCAGCTTCAGCCAGTTCAAGGCCGCGGTGACCTCCACGCCCAAGGGCGGCACCCTGGCCTTGCAGGTGCTGCGCCAGGGCATGACCCTGTTTATTCCATTGACCATTGGTGGGGAAGAATGAAGCTGACCTTGTATTTCCGTGAGTACTGCAGCCTGTGTCACCAGATGCTGGCGGAGCTGCAGCCATGGCAGGCCAGGCATGGTTTTGCGCTGGAGGTGGTGGACGTGGATGCCGACCCTATCCTGGAGGCCAGATTCAATGAACTGGTGCCGGTATTGATGGATGGCGAGCAGCAGATTTGTCACTGGCACCTGGATATTCCTGCTTTGGCTGCACATTTGGGCGAAATCGGCTAAAATCCGCGCCAGTGTGAGTTGTTCGAGGGCACGCCAGCGTGCCCTTATCTTTTTGCTGGATACCGATGAAACATATCAGAAATTTCTCGATCATTGCCCATATCGACCATGGCAAATCGACCCTGGCCGACCGCTTCATCCAGTTTTGCGGTGGCCTCGAACTGCGCGAAATGAGTGCCCAGGTGCTCGACTCGATGGATATCGAGAAAGAGCGCGGCATTACCATCAAGGCGCAAACGGCCGCCCTGCAATACAAGGCGCGTGATGGTCAGGTGTACAACCTGAACCTGATCGACACCCCGGGACACGTCGACTTCTCCTACGAAGTGTCCCGCTCGCTGTCCGCCTGCGAAGGCGCATTGCTGGTGGTGGATGCCTCGCAAGGCGTGGAAGCGCAAACCGTGGCCAACTGCTACACCGCCATCGACCTGGGGGTTGAAGTGGTGCCGGTGCTCAACAAGATCGACCTGCCGGCTGCCGAGCCGGAGCGTGTCTGCCAGGAAATCGAAGACATCATCGGCATCGAAGCCATTGATGCGGTGCGTGCCTCGGCCAAGTCCGGCATTGGCATCCAGGACATCCTCGAAGTGGTGGTCAGCAAGATTCCGCCGCCGGAAGGAAATCCGGATGGCCCGCTCAAGGCGCTGATCATCGATTCCTGGTTCGACAACTATGTCGGCGTGGTGATGCTGGTGCGCGTCAAGGACGGCCAGATCCGTCCCAAGGACAAGATCAAGTTCATGGCCACCGGTGCCGAGCACCTGGTGGAGCAAGTGGGCGTGTTCTCGCCCAAGTCGGTGCAGCGTGATGTGCTGAACGCCGGTGAGGTAGGCTTCATCATCGCCGGTATCAAGGAACTGAAATCGGCCAAGGTGGGTGACACCATCACCCTGATGAAAACACCGGCCACCGAAGCCCTGCCGGGCTTCAAGGAAGTGCAGTCACAGGTGTTTGCCGGTCTGTATCCGGTGGAAAGCCACGATTATGAAGCCCTGCGCGATGCGCTGGAAAAACTGCAGCTGAACGATGCCTCGCTCAAGTACGAACCCGAGGTGTCGCAGGCATTGGGCTTTGGTTTCCGTTGCGGCTTCCTGGGCCTGCTGCACCTGGAAATCGTGCAGGAACGGCTGGAGCGCGAATTCGACATGGACCTGATCACCACGGCACCGACCGTGGTGTACGAGCTGGTGTTGAAAGACGGCAGCGTGATCCATGTCGACAACCCGTCGCGCCTACCGGACCCGGGCAAGGTGGAAGAAATCCGCGAACCCATCATCACCGCCCATATCCTGGTGCCGCAAGACTATGTCGGCGCAGTGATCACCCTGTGTACCCTGAAGCGCGGCGTGCAGCGCAATATGCAGTATCTGGGCCGGCAGGTCATGCTCACTTACGACATGCCGATGAATGAAGTGGTGATGGACTTCTTTGACCGCCTCAAGTCCACCAGCCGCGGCTATGCCTCGCTGGATTATGAGTTCAAGGAATTCCAGTGCGCCGATCTGGTGAAGCTGGATGTGCTGGTCAACAGCGAGAAGGTGGATGCGCTCAGCCTGATCGTGCACCGTGCTTCCAGCGTGTACCGCGGCCGCGAACTGGTATCGAAAATGCGCGAACTGATCCCGCGCCAGATGTTTGATATCGCTGTGCAGGCGGCCATTGGCGGGCATATCATTGCCCGTGAAACCGTCAAGGCCCTGCGCAAGAACGTACTGGCCAAGTGCTACGGCGGCGACATCACCCGTAAGAAAAAGCTGCTGGAAAAACAAAAAGCCGGCAAGAAGCGCATGAAGCAGGTGGGTAATGTGGAAATCCCGCAAGAGGCTTTCCTGGCCATTCTTCAAGTAGGGGAAAAATAAGTGGGCGAAAACCTGTTCTGGGTGTTTACCGTGGCCGTCATCGTTGGTGGCATGCTGGTGGCTTTTGGCGGACAGCGCGAGGCCGGTGCCAAGGACTGGCCGGTTTCGGTGCAGTGGGGCTATCTGGCCCTGGTCATCGGTGGTTTCGGCCTGTTGTCCAATTACATGAGCTTCACCGCGGTGATGCTGGTGTTCGTGCTGATTACCGGCGTGGTATGGGGCCTGGACAAATGGGTGCTGGCGCGGAAACGTGCTGGAGAGCCCGGACACTTTGTCGAATATTCGCGTGGTTTTTTCCCGGTCATCCTGGTGGTATTCCTGCTGCGCTCCTTTTTGGTGGAGCCCTTCCAGATTCCCAGCAGCTCGATGCGCCCGGGCCTGGTGGTGGGCGACTTCATCTTGGTCAACAAGTTTGCCTATGGCATCCGCGTGCCGGTGCTGAATAATGTGCTGGTGCCGGTGGGCAAGGTCAGCCGTGGCGATGTGGTGGTGTTCAACTATCCGCCCAATCCGAAGGTGAATTACATCAAGCGGGTGATCGGTGTGGCTGGTGATGTGGTGGAATACCGCAACAAGCGCCTGACCATCAATGGCAAGCCGGTGCCGGATGAAAAAGACGGCACTTACGAGTATCTTGAGCAGGGCATGGCCATGATTCACAATGACCAGTTCAAGGAAGTGATGGATGGCAAGTCCTACCAGGTGTTGAATATTCCTGACGCACCGGTGGTGGCGCTGGGGCAGGTGGCGGATTTCCCCTATCGCGACCAGTGCCAGTATGACGACAACGGCTTTGTGTGCAAGGTACCGGCCGGCCATTACTTCATGCTGGGCGACAACCGCGACAACAGCCTGGATGGCCGTTACTGGGGCTTTGTGGAAGATCGTCTGATGGTAGGCAAGGCCTTCCTGATCTGGATGAACTTCAGTTCGCTGTCGCGTATCGGCAAGACCATTCATTGACACCGTTTTCCGGCAGGGGGAGTTTCATGCAGCGTCAGCGAGGTTTGTCAGTCATTTCGGTGTTGTTCATCATGCTCATTCTCGGCGCCGGCTTCCTGCTGGCCGGCAAGGTGCTGCCGGTGTACAACGAGTATGCCGAGGTACGCAAGGCGGTCACCGCCATGGCCGGGGAAACCGGCAAGGGCGAAACCGAACTGCGCCGGGAATTCATGAACCACGCCATGGTCGGCGACATTTCGTCGATCAAGCCGGAAAACCTCACCATCATCACCACCGCCAACACCGTGTTCGTGCGCGCAGCCTATCGCCGCGAAGTTCCGCTGTTTGCCAATGTCAGCCTGGCTTTCGATTTCGATACCCAGGCCGGACAGACACCCCAGTAACTACAGTGAACCAAGTTGAAACCCGATTCCGGCGCCTGTCACAGGCGCTGGATTATGCATTCCAGAAGCCCGATCTGCTGCGCCAGGCGCTGACACATCGCAGCTATGCCGCCTCCAATAACGAGCGATTCGAATTCATTGGCGACAGCATTCTCAATTACACCGTGGCGCGCATGCTGTTCGACCAGTTTCCGCGCCTGAGTGAAGGCGAGCTGTCACGCTTGCGCGCCAATCTGGTCAACCAGAACACCCTGGCCGAGATCGCCCATGAGCTCAAGCTGGGTGAATACCTGTATCTGGGTGAGGGCGAGCTGAAAAGCGGCGGCTTCAACCGCCCGTCGATTCTGGCCGATGCGCTGGAAGCCACCTTTGCCGCCGTCAGTTTCGATGCGGATTTCCAGCGCGCCGAACAGGTGGTCCGCCGCCTGTACGCCGGCCGCGTGGCTGCCATCGACCCCACCAAGCATGCCAAGGATGCCAAGACCCGCTTGCAGGAAGCCCTGCAGGCGCGCAAATGGCCCTTGCCCAAATACCGCATCCAGACCCAGAGCGGCGAAGCCCACGAACAATGGTTCAAGGTCGTGTGCGATCTGGGCGAGCTGATGATCGAATCCAGCGGTGAGGGCGGTAGCCGCCGCGCCGCCGAACAGCAGGCCGCCGAAGCCGCACTGCTGCTTCTTGAACAAAAACTGGCCACAGGCAAGAAACATCCATGACCGAACACGCATATCACTGTGGCTTTGTTGCCATCGTCGGCCGTCCCAATGTGGGCAAATCCACGCTGATGAACCATCTCATCGGCCAGAAAGTCAGCATTACCTCGAAAAAGGCGCAAACCACGCGCCATCGCGTCAACGGCATTCATACCGAAGACAAGGCCCAGTTCATTTTTGTCGATACGCCGGGCTTTCAGACCTTTCACAAGGGCGCACTCAACGAGACGCTGAACAAGAGCGTGAAAGACTCGCTGGGCAGTGTCGACTGCGTGCTGTTCATTCTGGAAGCCATGCGCTGCAGCGCAGCCGACCGCGAAGTGATGGCACTGTTGCCCAAGCACACCCCGGTCATCCTGGTGGTCAACAAGCTGGACAAGGTCAAGGACAAGTTCCTGCTGCAGGAATTCATCGATGGCGTGCGCGCCGAATTCCAGTTCGCCGACTGCGAAGTGGTCAGTGCCAAGCACGGCCAGCGCCTGTCCGAGCTGCTGGACAAGGTGCGGCCGCATCTGCCGGAATCCATGCCGCTGTATCCGGATGACATGGTTACCGACAAGAGCGAGCGCTTCCTGTCCGCCGAAATCGTGCGCGAAAAGCTGTTCCGCTATCTGGGCGAAGAGCTGCCGTATGAAATGAATGTGGAAGTGGAAATGTTCGAAATGGATGGCGCGCTGCGCCGCATCCATATCGCCATTCTGGTGGACAAGGAAAACCAGAAACCCATCGTGATTGGCAAGGGTGGCGAAAAGCTCAAGAAAATCTCCACCGAAGCCCGCCTCGACATGGAAAAACTGTTCGATGGCAAGGTCTTCCTGCAAGTATGGGTCAAGGTCAAATCCGGCTGGGCGGACGATGTGCGCTTCCTGCGGGAATTCGGCCTGAACTGATGCCGCTCAAGCTGCCTGCACCGCCTTACTGGGCGGTGATCTTTTCCTCGCAACGTAGCGCTGCCGACCAGGGCTATGCCGCCATGGCTGAGCGCATGTTGCGGCTGGCCGAAGTCCAGCCCGGTTATCTGGGGGCGGAAAGTGCGCGCGACAGTGCCGGCTTTGGCATTACCGTTTCCTACTGGGACAGCGTGGAAGCCATTGCCGCCTGGCGCCAGCATGCCGAGCATCTGGTCGCGCAAAAGCTGGGGCGGGAAGTGTGGTATCGCGATTTCTCGCTCAAAGTGGCGCGGGTTGAGCGTGCCCATGCCAGCGGACAGGACCGGGACGCATGAGCCAGCCGGGCAGGGTAGACCGCCAGCCCGGCTACCTGCTGCACACCCAGCCCTACCGTGAAACCAGCCTGCTGGTAGAGGTACTTACGCCCCAGCATGGCCGTTTCACCCTGGTGGCGCGTGGCGCCCGCCGGCCACGGGCGGATGTGCGCGGCGTACTGCTGCCGTTCCAGCCACTGACCCTGTCCTGGTTTGGCAAGGGTGAAGTGCGCACCCTGCACACGGCAGAATGGAATGGCGGCGTGCCGCAGCTATCCGGCCTCCGCCTGGTGTGTGGTTTTTATCTCAATGAGCTGATGCTGAAGCTGACGGCGCGCGATGATGCCGAGCCACGCGCCTTCACCATTTATGACCAGGCGGTGCGGGCGCTCGCACAGGCCCATTCCCTGTCCGGCGTGCTGCGCCGTTACGAATTGCGGCTGTTGCAAGCCTTGGGTTATGCCGGCAGCTTCGCCTGTGATGTGCATGGCGAACTGATCGACCCGGCGGCCGACTACCTGTGCCGGGGCGGTGCCCTGCCGGAGCGGGCGAGCGGCGAGCCGGCTGGGCCCTCGCTGTGCTTGCCCGGTGCCGCATTGCTGGCCATCGAGGCGGATGACTATGCCGCCGCCAGCACCCGCCGTGCCGCGCGCAGCCTGCTGCGCTTGCTGCTGACTGATTTGCTGGGCGAGGAGCCATTGGCCTCGCGTGAACTCTTGCAGGCCATCAACGCCATTGCCGACTGAGGCCTGCGCAACAGGAGCTGAAAATGATTTTGCTAGGTGTGAATATCGACCATGTTGCCACCCTGCGCCAGGCGCGTGGCACCCGCTACCCCAGCCCGATCGAGGCGGCACTGGTGGCGGAAACCGCTGGCGCCGACCTGATCACCCTGCATCTGCGTGAAGACCGTCGCCACATTCAGGATGCCGACGTGGTGGCCATGCGTCAGGTGATCAAGACCCGCATGAACCTGGAAATGGCCATGACGCCGGAAATGCTGGCCAATGCATTGGCCGTGGCCCCGGAAGACGTGTGCCTGGTGCCGGAAAAGCGCGAAGAAGTCACCACCGAAGGCGGGCTGGATGTGCTGGGCCACTATGCCGATGTCTGTCATTACACCGAAACCCTGCAGCAAGCCGGCATCCGCGTGTCCATTTTCATCGATCCGGATCGCGCCCAGATCAGCAAGGCTTACGAGGCCGGTGCCCGCGTGATCGAGCTGCACACCGGTGCTTATGCCGATGCAATCCATGCGGCCGAGCGCGAAGCCGAGCTGGCACGCATCCGTGGCGCCGCTGCCTTTGCTGCCGAGCTGGGCATGGTGGTGAATGCCGGCCACGGGCTGAACTATCACAATGTCAAACCGATTGCCGCCATCCCGCAAATCACCGAGCTGAATATCGGCCATGCCATCATCGGCCAGGCGGTGTTTGTCGGCCTGGACCGCGCGGTGCGCGACATGAAGGCGCTGATGCAGCAAGCCCGCCAGGGCTGAAGCAGGACAGGAGCGGGCAGATGATCTACGGCATTGGCACCGATATGGTGGAAATCGCCCGCATGCAGGGCCTGCTGCAACGCTGGGGCGACAAGGCCGGCCGGCGCATTCTGGCCGAGGCAGAAATGCCGGCCTTCCTGGCAGCGGCCGACCAGGCCCGTTTCCTTGCCAAGCGCTTTGCCGTCAAGGAAGCGCTGTCCAAGGCGGTGGGCACCGGGGTGGTCGCTCCGGTACTGCTGACGGCCATTGCCGTCAGCCACGATGCACAAGGCAAGCCCATGCTGGAGTTCGGCGCGGAGTTGCAGGACTTCCTGGTGCAGCGCGGGGTGGGACGCAGCCATGTTTCCATTAGCGACGAGCGCGAACACGCCCTGGCCTTTGTGGTATTGGAGCGGGATGAGTCCCGGTCTATCCTTGCCTGAGAATCAATCCTGAGGGCCGCCCGGCCCTCGCACTGTTTGGAGTATCAGCCATGCAAGCCTTGTCGCTGCAACGTGGTCCGGTCATGGTGGATGTAGCCGGTTTCAGCCTGAGCGCAGCAGAGCGCACGCGTCTGTCGCATCCGCTGGTAGGCGGTGTCATCCTGTTTCGCCGCAATTTCCAGAATATCGAACAGCTCAAGGCATTGACTGCCGAAATCCGCAGCCTGCGCCATCCCGCGCTGCTGATCGCCGTCGATCACGAGGGCGGCCGGGTCCAGCGTTTTCTGGAAGGTTTCACCCGCTTGCCACCGATGAGTGTGCTGGGTGAGCTGTGGCAGCAGGATGAGGCGGCCGCACGCGCCGCCGCCGAGGATGTGGGCGTGGTGCTGGCGGCGGAATTGCGCGCCTGTGGCATCGACCTGTCCTTCACCCCGGTGCTGGATCTGGATTGGGGCCGCTGCGCCGTCATCGGCAACCGCGCCTTCCACCGTGATCCGCAGATTGTCAGCGAACTGGCACTGGCGCTGCAGCGCGGCTTGCAGCAGGGCGGCATGGCCACCTGCGGCAAGCACTTCCCCGGTCACGGCTTTGTTGCTGGTGACAGTCATTTCGTGATGCCACAGGACGACCGCAGCCTGGCCCAGCTGGAAGCCGACGATTTGATTCCGTTTGCCCGCCTGGCTGCGGCTGGCATGGGTTCGGTGATGCCGGCCCATGTGGTGTACCCGGCAGTGGACAGCCGCCCGGCCGGCTTCTCACCGGTATGGCTGCAAGACATCCTGCGCGGCAAGCTGGCTTTTGATGGCGTCATCTTCTCGGACGACCTGGGCATGGAAGGTGCCGCCGGCGCAGGCAGCTTTGTCGAGCGTGCCGAAGCTGCACTGGCGGCAGGTTGCGATATGGTGCTGGTGTGCAATCAGCCGGAACGTGCCGACGAAGTGCTGGCAGGACTGCAGCCGCCAGCCCAGCCGCGTCTGGCCGAGCGTTTGCAGCGCATGGCCGGCACCGGAGACATTGCCGGCTGGCAGCAGGCAATCCTCAGTCCGGCCTTTGCTGCGCGCCAGGTAGAGGTGAAGGCGCTGGCCATTCCGCAAAACGTGTTGCAGGGGCCCGCTGTTGGAGAGGCCAGTTAAGCGCGTTGATTCAAGCAAAAAGCCGGCATTTGCCGGCTTTTTGCTTTTGCAGCTGACAGTTCAGTCGACAGTTCAGCTGGGCTGGGTACGCCACAGCCGTGCCAGGTGCGAGGCGCGTACGCCGGCCATGGCGGCGGGGCAAGGCGAGACCACCTTGTGGGCCGGCAGGCTGGTGTCACGAATCAGCGCATCGATATAGGCCGGACCATCGCCATGGCGGATGGCGGCCACTTGCGGCTCGCTGGCCTTTTCGCGGCGTGCCAGTACCACGCCGATTTCATCATTGGCCAGTTTGACAAAGCTGCCAGGCGGGTAAATGCCCAGTTCCTTGATCAGCAAGGTGGTGTAGGCCGGGTCGAATTCGGTGTCCTTGCGCTGGAACAAATGTCCCAGTGCGGCCGCCGGCACCATGCCGGCGCGATAACTGCGCGGGGTCAGCTTGGCGCAGGTGATGTCGGCCATGTGCAGGATGTGGGCCAGTGATTCGATTTCGCCACGGGCCAGACCATAGGGATAGCCATTGCCCAGCCAGGACTCATGATGGGTCTGCACCAGCCAGTGCCACAGCTCGTCGGTGACACCGGCCTCGCGCAGAATGGCCGAGCTCATCAAGGGGTGGCCGGCGATTTCTTCTTCCTGCTGGGGCGTCAGTGCTTCCTGCTGGTGATACAGGGTGTTCTGCAGCTGGCAGATCGACATGTTCATGGTGAGCGCTGCGGCCAGCACGGTATTGCGCTGCGCATTGCTCAAGTGCGGAATGCGGCGGCAGAGCAGGGCCAGCAGGGCGGTGGTATGCAGGGCATGGGCCGGGCCGTACTCGTTGAATGGCACCAGCAGCAGGCTGGCAATCACGCCATCGGGGTGTTGTTCGCTCAGGCTGACGATATCGCGCACCAGCAGGTTGACCTTGCGCGGGAAGTCTTCCAGTTGCAGGGCATAGTTGAGCAGGGTGCGGGTACGTTGTTGCAGAAAGGCCATCTCGTGCAGCACGCTCTCGCGCACCATCATCGGGTCGGCTTCGGGCAGGCTGACGGCATCCAGCTTGTTGCCGTTTACCGCATAGCCCATTTCCAGCAGCTTTTCACGCTGACGGTCGCTCAGCACGAAATGCCCCTTGCTCAGCAGCAACAGGCCGTTCTTGGCATAAACATCCAGCGGCAGTTCCTTGCCCATGAGAATCTGTTCGGGCACTACCTTGTCATGCAGTTGCGTCTTGTTGCGGGTGTTCATGCGGCGATGCTGTCGGCGTGGGTTGCGGGCGCTGCGTCAGCAAGGTGGCGCAGCAGCCGCAATTATAAGCCGATGGACTGTCTGGTGCTTGGCTTTATACCGGCAGTGCCGCCGGCTCAGACCTTCCACAAGCTGGCGAGAAAGGAGATGCGTACGCCGGCCAGGCTGGATGCGCAGGGGCCGGCAATCTTGTATTGCGGGTTGCTGGTTTCCCGCAACAGGACTTCGGCATAGGCCGGGCCGTCCGCCTTGCGCAGCGCCGCCACCTGCGGTTCGCTCGGCTTGTCGCGACGCGCCAGCACCACGGCAATTTCATCATTGACCAGTTTGACAAAGCTGCCTGGCGGATAAATGCCCAGTTCGCGGATCAGCATGGTGGTGAAGGCTGCATCAAAATCCACATCCTTGCGCTGGAACAGCTGGCCCAGCGCCGTGGCGGGCAGCTGTGCGCTGCGATAGCGGCGTGGCGCCAGCTTGGCGCAGGTGATGTCGGCCAGATGCAGCAAATGCGCCGGCGGCAGGATCTGCTTGCGATCCAAGCCGAAGGGATAGCCGGTTCCCTGCCAGTTTTCATGGTGGGTCTGTACCAGCGCGTGCCACAGCTCGTTTTCGATGCCGGCTTCACGCAGGATGGCCGAGCTGAGCAGGGGGTGTTCCTTGATGGCGCTATGGTGCTGGGGCGTCAGCTCCCCTTCGTGACTGAACAATTCATTCTGCAGCTCGATCTGCGAGACATTCATGGTGAGCGCGGCGCACAGCAGCACTTCGCGGTGGCCGGGTGGCAGCTTCATCTGACGGGTGATCAGCGCCAGCAGGGCCGTGGTGTGCAAGGAGTGCGCCACGCCGTATTCCTGGAAGGGCAGCAGCAGCATGGAGGCCAGCAGGCCGTCCGGGTGGCGTTCGCTCAGCGCGACGATGGTCTGGGCGATGGCGCGCACGCGCTGTTCCAGATCGGGCTGGGTCAGTGCGTGCTGCAGCATATTGCGCACTCTTTGCTGCAGGAAGACGATTTCCTCGAATAGCGACTGACCTTTGCGATAGGTGTCCGGGGTCTTTTCCGCCGGTTTCACCTCGATGGGCTGCTCGGTGAAGCCCAGCTTGATCAGTCGATGCTTCATGTCCGGCGACAGCACATAATGACCACGCTTGAGCAGCAGAATGCCGTTCTTGGCGTAGACATCCATCGGCAATTCCTTGCCGATGGAAATGGCGCTCGATTTGGGCTTGTCGGAAAGATTATTGTCGGACATGGTGCATTGTTTCGGATTGGCCTAGCATTCTATGTTTTCGTCATCGCATATGCCAGCCATTTTCGCCAGCAATGATTGATCATCATCATTGTTTTGGCAGGTCTTGCCAGGCTTTTTGCAAGCGTTTCACTGATACAGGATAGGGCGTCTTCAATTCCTGTGCAAACAGGCTGACGCGCAGTTCTTCCAGTTGCCAGCGGAAATCCCTTAGCGCGGGCGAGGGTTCGCCGGCCTCCCGCTCGCTGGCCATGCGTGCTTCCCATTTGTTCCACAGTTCGCGTATCTCGGCTGCGCGCTGGCCATCGCGTTGCGGATTGGCCGGCTGCTTGTCCATGCGCAGGCTCATGGCGCGCATGTAACGGGTGAGGTGGGGCAGCTGCGACCAGGGCGTGTCGTAGAGGAAGCCGGGGTAAACCAGCTTGCCCAGCTGCTGTTGCAGCTCTGGCCCCAGACGATGCTTCTGTAACTTGTTATAGAGCGGCATGTACTCGCTGCCAACCTGACTCAGATACTGGGTGACCGCCTGGATCACCGCCGGCAGGCGGGTACGGGCGCGGGTTTTCTGCTCGTTGAAGGCTTTTTCGTTGCGTGGCAACGGGTCCTCGCCGATAAAGGCGCGGTCGCAGATGCAGGCAATGGCATCGGCCAGCAATTGTTCCACATTGGCCACATTGCGCAGGTTGAGGCCGATCTGGGTCATGCCGGACAGGCCCTTGCCCAGCTGCTTCATCTGCTCCTTCAGCTGCAATTGCAGCAGGCGGATCACCCCGGCACGGTGATGGCGTTCGGCCTCCGGCTGGGTATCGAACAGGCGGATGGCCACCTTGTCCTGTTCCAGTGTCAGCGCCGGAAAGCCGGTAAGCTGCTGGCGGCCGCGGGCAAACTGGATGCTTTCCGGCAGTTCGCCAAAATCCCAGCTGCTGACTTCGTCGCGCTCAAAGTCGGCACTGCTGTCGCGGAAGGTGAGCTGGGCAGCCTGGCCAAACTGCTTCTGCAGGGCGAGCAGATCGCGCCCCAGGCCGATTTCCTGCTTGCCGTCGTCGATGATGCGGAAGTTGAACAGCAGATGTTCCGGCAGCTCCTGCTGCTTGAAGGCATCAATGTCGACTTTGACGCCGCCGGTTTCGCGCAGGATGAAATGGGCCAGCTGGCCGGCTATCGGCTGCTGTTGGTCAGGATTGCTGCTGAGGAAGCGGGTGACGAAATCCGGCACCGGCACGCAGCAGCGCCGCACCTGCTTGGGCAGGCCCTTGATCAGCTGCTGCAGTTTTTCGCGAATCATGCCCGGTACCAGCCATTCGAACTGTGCTGGCTGCAGGCGGTTGAGAATGGCCAGCGGCACATCCATGGTAACGCCATCCAGTGGATGGCGGGGTTCGAAGCGGTATTTCAGCCGCAGCTTGCCGTCTTCCAGTTCCAGCCATTCCGGGAACTGGTTTTCCGTGACGTGCTGGGCGGCATGGCGCATCAATTCTTCGCGCGTCAGGTGCAGCAGCTTGGGCGCGGTTTTTTCCGCTTCCTTGCGCCAGGCTTCAAAGCTGGCGGCATCCACTACTTCGCTGCCAATACGCTCGTGATAGAAGGCATACAGCGCTTCTTCATCCACCAGTACGTCCTGACGACGCGCCTTGTGTTCCAGCTGTTCCACTTCGCGGATCAACTGCTGGTTGCGTTGGAAGAAGGGCGCATTGCTGACGTAATCCATGTTTACCAGGGCGCCGCGGATAAACAGCTCGCGCGCTTCCTGGGGCGCAATGCGGCCATAGCTGACGGCGCGACGCGGTATCAGCGTCAGGCCATACAGGGTGACGCGTTCGCTGGCCACCACTTCGCCCCGGCTCTTTTCCCAGTGCGGTTCAAAATAGTGGTATTTCACCAGGTGGGAGGCCAGTTTTTCCACCCATTCCGGCTCGATCTTGGCCACGCAGCGGGCATAGAGGCGGGTGGTTTCCACCAGCTCGGCCGCCACCAGCCACTTGGGCTTGCTCTTTTTCAGGCCGGAGCCGGGGAAAACATGAAAACTGACGCCGCGGGCGCCCATGTAGTCGTCGCCTTCCAGATTCTTCATGCCGATATTGCCCACCAGGCCGGTCAGCAGCGCCTTGTGCAGGTTTTCGTAGGCCACGGCATCCAGTTGCTGGCGTTTTTTCTGCGATAGCTGGGCACCGGGCTGTTCGGCATCGGCATGGGCGTCTTCACGCTTGATCAGCCCCAGTTCGCTGGCAATTTCCGCCAGCTGGCCGTGCAGCTCGCGCCACTCGCGCAGGCGCAGATAGGACAGGAAATGCTCGTGGCAGGTATTCACCAGCAGGCGGTTGGATTTCTTGTGCTTGAGCGCTTCGCTGAAGAAGTCCCATAGATGCAGATAGGACAGGAAGTCGGATTTTTCGTCGTTAAAGCGCGCCTGGGCGCGTTCGGCGGCTTCGCGTGCTTCGAAGGGGCGTTCGCGCGGGTCCTGGATGGACAGGGCCGAGGCGATGATCAGCACCTCGCGCATGCAGCCGAAATCGCGGCCGGCCAGCAGCAGCCGACCCACCTTCGGGTCCACCGGGATGCGCGCCAGCTCCTTGCCCACCGCGGTGAGTTCGTTATTGTCGGTGACCGCGCCCAGTTCGGTCAGTACCTGGTAGCCGTCGGCAATCAGGCGGCTGCTGGGGGCTTCCAGAAAGGGGAAGGCATCCACCTGACCCAGCCGCAGTGCGGCCATGCGCAGAATCACTGCCGCCAGGTTGGAGCGGATGATTTCCGGGTCGGTAAAGGCCGGGCGGGCGTTGAAGTCTTCTTCGCTATACAGGCGCACGCAGATGCCGGCCTCGACCCGGCCGCAACGACCGGCGCGCTGGCGGGCGGCTGCCTGCGAAATCTTTTCCACCTGCAGCAGTTCCACCTTGGCGCGCGGGCTGTAGCGGTTAAGCCGGGCCAGGCCGGTGTCGATCACATACTTGATGCCCGGTACGGTGAGCGAGGTTTCCGCCACATTGGTGGCCAGCACGATGCGCCGTCCGCCAGAGGGTTTGAAGATTTTCTGCTGATCCTCATTGGACAGACGGGCAAACAGCGGCAGGATTTCATAACCGCGAATGCCGGATTTGCGCAGCTTTTCCGCCGTTTCGCGGATTTCGCGCTCGCCCGGCAGGAAAACCAGCATGTCGCCGGGGCCCTGACGTGACAGCTCGTCGGCAGCATCGACAATGGCGTCTTCCATTTCCATTTCGCGCTCGTCCTCGTCGCGCTGCTTGAGCGGGCGATAGCGTACCTCCACCGGGAAGGTGCGGCCGGACACTTCAATCACCGGTGCGCCATCGAAATGGCGGGCAAAGCGGTCGGCGTCGATGGTGGCCGAGGTGATGATGATTTTCAGGTCGGGGCGGCGCGGCAGCAGCTGCTTGAGAAAGCCCAGCAGGAAGTCGATGTTGAGGCTGCGTTCGTGCGCCTCGTCGATGATGATGGTGTCGTAGGCTTCCAGATAACGGTCGGTCTGGGTTTCCGCCAGCATGATGCCGTCGGTCATCAGCTTGATCACGGACTTGTCCGACAGCTTGTCGGTAAAGCGCACCTTGAAACCGACATGCTCGCCCAGCTGCGAGCCCAGCTCCTGCGCAATGCGGGTGGCTACCGAGCGCGCGGCCAGCCGGCGCGGCTGGGTGTGGCCGATCAGCCCGTACACGCCACGGCCCAGCTCCAGGCAGATCTTGGGGATCTGCGTGGTTTTGCCCGAGCCGGTTTCGCCGCAGATGATCACCACCTGATGCGCGGCAATGGCCGCCTTGATGTCGTCCAGCTTCTGGTTGACCGGCAGAGCGTCGTCAAACTGCGGGCGCGGCATGTGCTGGCGGCGGGCCTCGACGCGGGCGGCCGAGCGTTCCAGTTGCTGGCTGATGTCGGCCAGTTGCTTGTCGGCAGGCTGGCCTTTTTTCAGCCGCTCGCCGGCATCGTTCAGCTTGCGGCGCAAGACATGGCGATCACGGATCAGGCAGTGGGCAAGGCGGGTTTTCAGTTGGGACAGCTGCTGGACTGGGGTGGTCATCGGGCAAAGAGCACTGGTTTACAGAAGGCAGCCAGTATAACAGAGGCCGGGCTGGCGACTGAAAGCAAAAGACCGCCAGTTGGCGGTCTGGGCGGGATGGCGTTCGCTGGCGGCTAGCCGGCGTACTGGGCCTGCGAGGAGCGGCCCAGCTCGTCCAGCAGCTGGTCCAGCCGCTTGATGGCGTCGGCGATGGAGCGGGTTTCGGTGGATAGCGAGCGAGTGGATTCGCCCACGGCGGTAATGTCGCCGGCAAATTGGGCAAAGCCGTGATTCTGGCTGTTTTCTGCCTGCGCCACCTGTTCGAGCAGGCCGGCCAGCTGGCGGGTTTCCTGGATGATGCCCTGCAGGTTCTGCTGGGCTTCCAGCGCATTGTTGCGGCCTGCCTGCATCTGGTCGTTGCCGTCGCGCATGGCGACGATGGCCTGATTGGTGCCATCCACGATCAGCTTGATCTTGTTGCCGATATCCAGCGTGGCGTTCTGGGTGCGTTCGGCCAGCTTGCGTACCTCATCCGCCACCACGGCGAAGCCACGGCCCATTTCACCGGCACGGGCGGCTTCGATGGCGGCATTAAGCGCCAGCAGATTGGTCTGGTCGGCAATGTCACGGATCAGCTGCACAATGCCATTGACTTCGGCGCTGCGCTGGCCCAGGTCTTCCAGCTTGCTGGCCGCGTGCGAAATCACTTCGCCGGCCCGACCCAGCTGGCGAACGGCCTGGTCCATTACCTCGCCACCACTATTGGCGGCCTGGCCGGCAGTGGCGGCCAGCCGGGTGGCGCTGCTGGATTGGGCGGCGTTCTGGCCGGTGACCACTGCCATCTGCTGTGCCACCGCCATCATGTCTTCGGCGCGGCTGCGCTGCTCGGCCATGGTCTGCGCCATCAGCCCGGTGCTGTCGGCAATGTCGCGGCTGGCGCTGGAGGCGGCCTGAATCGAACGCGCCACCTGTTCCATCATCTCGCGCATGGCACGGCTGGCGTGCTCGGATTCGGCCCGCGCCCGCTCTAGCCGTTCCAGGCTTTTTACCTTGGCCTTGTCAAAGGCCATGGCCAGCGTCAGCACCACAATGGTCAGGCCGATCAGCGACTTGGCCTGCAGTTTGGGAATCTCCTCGCGGGCGATGGGCACGGCCGGCAGCGCGCCGGGGTCGCTGGACAGCAGGTAAAACACGGCGATGGCCAGAATGGTCAGGGCCATCCAGGTCCAGCCCGAACGGCGGGTGGAGACAAAGATGGCGGTAAACGGGATGGAGGCAAACCACACCACGCTGGTGGACATGATGCCGCCGTTGACATACACCATCCAGCACACCATGACGAACATGCAGCTGGTGATGAATTCGGCACAAAAGCGTACGGCCCCCGTCAGCCTGAGCAGCAGGGTGCCCAGTAGCAGGCCCAGTCCGCCCAGCGCAATGCCCGTGCCCATGGCGCTGTGGCCCAGCATGAAATACTCGACGGAAAACAAGGGCGCGATGCCGCCGGCCAGCAGGCCGACGCCGACGGTGGTGCGGGCCGGGATGGCCAGTTCGGGTGATTGGCGGATGTCTTCCGGAATAAACCAATCGGTAATGGTGGTGGCAGCCATGTGGTGAGCCCTCCCTCGTAGAGCTTGATTTGTAAGTATTCTTTTGTTTTATTTGCCTGTTTTTAAAAACAGTGCGAGTCATAATGTAAAACATCCGTTTGAATGCGGCAATATCCGGTCTGGAATGCCGCTAGTTTGATGTCCTGTTGTGGCTGCTGGCAGAAGGAATTGGCTTGATTCGCCTTGAAAAGTCGTTTTGAAACAGGCGGTTGAGATCATTGCCGCTTGTTGCGGCAATGGCGCAGGACGCAAAAAAGCCCGCCGGGGAGGGCGGGCTGTTGTGGTGGCTGATGCTGCCGGAGTGGTCTTAGCGCTTGTCCGCCTGAATGGCGGTCAGGGCGATAGTGTAGACGATGTCATCCACCAGGGCGCCACGCGACAGATCGTTGACCGGCTTGCGCAGGCCCTGCAGCATGGGGCCGACGCTGACCACGCCTGCCGAGCGCTGTACCGCCTTGTAGGTGGTGTTGCCGGTGTTGAGGTCCGGGAACACAAACACGGTGGCGCGGCCGGCCACGGTGCTGTCCGGGGCTTTCTGGCGGCCGACCGACTCTACGCTGGCGGCGTCGTATTGCATCGGGCCGTCGATTTCCAGGTCCGGGCGCTTTTCCTTGGCGATGCGGGTGGCTTCGCGGACTTTTTCCACGTCCGAGCCACTGCCGGAGCTGCCGGTGGAGTAGGAAATCATCGCGACGCGCGGCGGAATGCCAAAGGCGGCGGCGGAGTCGGCGGACTGGATGGCGATGTCGGCCAGGTCTTCCGCGGTCGGGTCCGGGTTGACCGCACAGTCGCCGTAGACCAGCACCTGTTCCGGCATCAGCATGAAGAACACGCTGGAAACCAGCTTGGCTTCCGGGGCGGTCTTGATCAGCTGCAGGGCAGGGCGGATGGTGTTGGCGGTGGTGTGTACCGCGCCGGAGACCAGGCCGTCCACTTCGCCCAGGGCCAGCATCATGGTGCCCAGTACCACATTGTCTTCCAGCTGTTGCTCGGCCATCGGTGCGTTCAGGCCCTTGCCCTTGCGCAGTTCCACCATGGGCTGGATGTAGTTGCCGCGCACTTCATTGGGATCGAGGATTTCAATCGAAGCGGGCAGGGTGACGCCCTGGGCTTCGGCGATCTGTTCGATCTCGGCGCGATTGCCAATCAGCACGCAATGGGCAATGCCCTTTTCCTGACAGATGGCGGCGGCCTTGACGGTGCGCGGCTCATTGCCTTCCGGCAACACGATGCGCTTGCCGGCGCGGCGGGCCTTTTCCATCAGCTGATAGCGGAAGGCCGGCGGCGGCATGCGGTGCTCGCGCGGCGCGCCGACATTGCGCTTGAGCTTGTCGGCGTCCAGATGCTCGGCCACGAAGTCGATCACCCGCTCCATCCGTTCCAGATCGTCCGCCGGTACCTGGCGACTCATATTGCTGAGGAAGCTGGCGGTTTCAAAGGTGTTGTGGGTGGTGGTCATCACCGGCAGGCCGCTGGTGAAGGCCTGGTGGCACAGTTGCTGGATGCGCGGGTCGGGCAGCGAGTCGCAGGTCAGCAGCAGGCCGGCCAGCGGCACGCCGTTCATGGCGGCCATGGAGGTGCCCAGCACGATGTCTTCGCGATCACCGGCGGTGACGATCAGCGCGCCGGGTTTCAGCAGATGCACCACATTGGGCACGGTACGGGCGGTTACCGCCATGCTGCGCACGCGGCGGCGGCTGATCTGGCCGGCGTGCAGCACGCGCGCCTGCAGATAATGGGCCACGTCCAGTGTGCGCGGGGCCAGCAGCTCCGGTTCGCTGGGAATGGCGCCTATCATGGTCAGGCGGTTTTTCTGCAGCAGGTTGCCCGCTTCCAGGATTTCCATCGCCAGCTGCTGGGCTTTTTGTTCCTTGGGCAGGCGGTTCAGGATGTAGCCGGCGACATGGCCGGGCTGGGCGCCGAAAGCCTGCAGGCTCAGTTCCAGCTGCTCGGCGATTTCGTGGCTGGCCAGCTTGTCGGCAGCGGTGACCAGAATGGTTTGCGCCTGCAGGTTACGGGCGATCTTGGTATTGAGGAAGGTGGAGAACACCTGCTTCTGGTCGGGGACCAGGCCCTCCACAATCATCAGGTCGACATTGTGCGATGCCTGCTGGTAGAGCGACACCACTTCTTCCATCAATTGGTCGATTTCGCCCTGCGCCAGCAGGTGTTCCACCCGCTCCATCGGCAGCGGCTCCGGCGGATTCAGGTGGCAGATGGCGCGGGCAAAGTGGGTGGAGCGTTCCGGCGAGCTGCTGTCGGCGCCCTGGGCAATGGGTTTGACAAACCCCACGCGCAGGCCGGATTGCTCCAGCGCGCGAATCATGCCCAGTGCCACCGAGGTCAGCCCGGCATCAAAGCCGGTCGGGGCCAGAAAAAAAGTATGCATGCTTGGACTCTTTTCTTAGCGCAGCCTCAGACCGACAGGCCGGCCAGCCGGGCGGTGTCGAGGGCAATCATCAGTTCTTCGTCGGTATTGATCACCAGGGCCGGCACGGAGTCGGCGGTGGTGATGCGGCCAGCCTTGCCGCGAACGCATTGTTCGTTGGCGGCTTCGTCCAGCTTGAGGCCCAGGAAACCCAGCTGCTTGATGACGCGGGCGCGCAGATAGGACGAGTTTTCGCCAATGCCACCGGTGAACAGCACGCCATCCAGCCGGCCCAGGGCCACGGTCAGCGCGGCAATATGCTTGGCCAGGCGGTAGCTGAAGATGTCCAGTGCCAGGATGGCTTCCGGCTTGCCGGCCATGGCGGCGTCTTCCAGTTCACGGCAGTCGCTGGATTGTTCGGACAGGCCCAGCAGGCCGGACTTCTTGTTCAGCAGATCGGTCACGCCGTTGACATCCAGGCCCAGCTCGGAGGCCAGATAGCCAAAGATGCCCGGATCGATGTCGCCGGAGCGGGTACCCATCACCAGGCCTTCCAGCGGGGTCAGGCCCATGGTGGTGTCCACGCTCTTGCCACCCTTGATGGCGGCGGCAGAGGCGCCATTGCCCAGGTGGGCGCAGACAAAGGCGGTGTCTTCCAGCGGCTTGCCCAGCAGGCTGGCGGCTTCGCCGGTGACAAAACGGTAGCTGGTGCCGTGGAAGCCATAGCGACGCACGCCATGCTCGCGGTACAGCTGCATGGGCACGGCATACAGATAAGCCTGCTGCGGCATGCTCTGATGGAAGGCGGTGTCGAATACCGCAACCTGAGTCAGGCCGGGGAATTGCTGCATGGCGGTGCGGATGCCCAGCAGATGCGCCGGGTTATGCAGCGGGGCCAGTTTGGCGCATTTCTCGATTTCGGCGATGACGGTGTCGTCGATGACTGCGGAAGCCTTGAAGTGCTCGCCACCATGCACCACGCGATGGCCTACCGCCTTGACGCTGTCCAGCAAGTCCAGCACGCGCAGACGTTCGATGATGGCGTGCATGGCGGCGGCGTGGTTGGCTTCGCTCAGCGGCTGGCTATCTTTCTGGCCGGCATGCTTGAAGCTGATCTGGCCTTGTTCCAGGCCCAGTTTTTCGGCGAGGCCAGTCAGGATGGCTTGTTTGCTGGCGGTGTCGATCAGGGCAAATTTCAGCGAGGAACTGCCGCAGTTGATAACGAGAATGCTTGATTTCATAGGCGCTGGAAGTAGTAAATGGCTAAAAAGGGGTCCGTTGGGAAAATAACTGTCGCCAGCCGGCATGTCGGCCATATTAGGATTATGACTGTGGCAGCAAGATGACGGTGCGGAGCAGTTGACGGGCTCCTCTTCTCTTTCCTTTGGTCGGTGTTAACCGGGCGGCGATTATCCGCTGCTGCCACGCTGGCGGCAATGCGGGGTTTTCCTCGCTTGCGCAGCGCAGCAATCGCCTGCATTGCTGTAGTGACAAGCCTTGGTGGCGTGTCAGGCTGTGCAGGTGGCCATATTGCAGCGCGGACCGGCGTGGTGCTTGCCAGCTTGGCCTTGCGCGCTGGCCTGGCGCGCCTGTCACAAGTGGCGGTGGATTCGCCCGCGCAGTATAGCATATCGATCATCAGCTGCTAATGTTGCTTCGCACAATTTGAGCTAAAGCAATGATTCCTATGGCAGCGCTGGATGAAAATGTCCTGAATTTTGCAAAATGCCATTTTGTAGCGGCAATGTTTCAGTCTGCCCCCGCTTTTCCGTGGCAAAAATTGCTTGCCCCCCCTCGCGGGGCGGGGCATAATCCCGCCCTCGCAAAGCACAGGCTTGGCCTTTGTTTTAATTCATTGTTTTGATGGTTCCGTAAACTCGTTTAGCGAGATTCGGCTGGTCTTATATCTTCTACCACGGAGGTGTGGGAATAATGTCTGATCTGGCTTCTTCGCAGATGCTACAGGCGTCTGCTGCTCAGCTGCCTATCTATACTTATTTTGATCCCGCTCACTACGAGCTGGAGCAAAAACAACTGTTTGCCAATGCTCCGCTGTATTACGGCCATGAGCTGATGGTGCCCAATGACGGGGACTATCACACGCTCGACTGGCTGGGCCATGGCAAGATGCTCAAGAATGTGGGCGGTGAAATCAAGCTGATTTCCAACGTCTGCCGGCACCGTCAGGCCCTGATCTATCAGGGGCGCGGCAATGGCAATCACATGGTGTGCAATCTGCATGGCTGGACTTACGACGCCGAAGGCAAGCTGCTGGGCGCGCCGCATTTCCCGCAAACACCCTGTCTCAATCTGAATCAGACGCAGCTGACACGCTGGAACGGCCTGCTGTTTGATGCCGGCCGCGACATTGCTGCCGATCTGGCGCAGCTGGGTGTGGCCAAGCATCTGGATTTCTCCGAGTTCGCTTTCCATTCGACGCAAACCACCGAATACGACTTCAACTGGAAAACCTTTATTGAAGTCTATTCCGAGGATTACCACGTCGATCCCTTCCATCCGGGCCTGGGCAATTTTGTTGATTGCGCGGAACTGAAATGGGAGTGGGGCGCGCAATACCATGTGCAGACGGTTGGTGTGAAAAACCAGCTGGCCCGCTCCGGCTCGCGCGTCTACGGCAAGTGGCACGAGGAAGTGCGCCGCCGCTTTGCCGACCAGCAACCGGAGTTTGGTGCCATCTGGCTGACCTACTACCCCAACATCATGGTGGAGTGGTACCCGCATGTGCTGGTGGTCAGCGTGGTCATCCCGCGCGGTCCGGAAAAGTGTACCGTCATCACCGAGTTCTACTACCCGGAAGATGTGGTGTATTTCGAACCGGAATTCGTCGAAGCCGAGCAGGCCGCTTACTTCGAAACCGCCAAGGAAGACGACGAAATCTGCTATCGCATGCACCAGGGCCGTCGGGCGCTGTGGCTGCGTGGCGAGAGCGAAGTGGGGCCGTACCAATACCCCACCGAGGAAGGCATGCAACACTTCCACGAGTTCTACCGCCGCATGATGGGCGATGCCATGGCTGGCTAAGCCGGGTATTTCAGTGCAGAATGGCAAAGGCGCGGGTTTCCGCGCCTTTTTCTTTGTCTTGATGACAATGCACTGGCAAAAATACATTCTCTTCTCCGGGCTGAGCCTGCTGGCCGGCCCATTGCTGGCGGCCGCTTTTGTCGATCCGGCCAGCAAGATCAGCTTCACTCTGCCTGCCGGCTGGAAAGTCCGCAGCGTGGTGCAGGAGGGCGTGCGCGTGATCAAGGTGGTGCCGCCGAAGGCGGATCAGCGCGAACGCGCCGCCATCGAAGTGACCCTGCAAGAGCGCAAGGCCGGCAAGGCGGATGCGCCCGAGCGGCTGCAGCGCCGCTTCCGTCAGGCCGAGGCGGACCGCGAAGCGGCTATCTATACCCGGCTGAACCCGCATAGCGGCCGGCTGGTCACCGAATACCGCGAGGGCAGCTTTGTCTCTGGCCGCTTGTGGATTGTGCGGCACAATCTGCAGGTGTTTCTGCCGACGCCAGGCAAGCGCCTGTTGGTGGCCCGCTGTGCTGCCAATGCATCCGAATTCAAAACCTACCGCCGGCAGCTGGAAACAATCTGCCTGTCGGCCACTTCCCTGCACAAACCATGATGTCCTGCCATCTTGTCCAATCTGCCGCCGGAGCTGCTGATGCCGGCTGAACTGTTGCTGCGGCTGCGGCGCGGCCAGCTGGGTGCCGGCTGGATGGTGATTGCCGCCGTCTTTTTTGCCTTGATGGGAGTATTCGTCAAGGCTGGTGCCCAGCATTTCAACTCCATCGAACTGCTATTCTGGCGCACGCTGATCGGCACGCTCATTCTTGGTTTCGGCATCCGCCTGCGCGGCTTGTCCTTGACCACCCCGCATTGGCTGGGCCATATCAAGCGCAGCTTTGTCGGTTATCTGTCGATGTCGGCGCTGTTTTACGCGCTGACTCATCTGCCGCTATCCACGGCGGTGACCCTCAACTACACCTCCTCGCTGTTTTTCTCGCTGATCTGCGTGGTCAAGCTCAAGGACCGCTTGTCGCGCCCGGCTGCACTGGCACTGGGGCTGGGTTTTCTTGGCATCGTGCTGTTGCTGCGGCCCACCTTCAGCTCGGAGCAGTGGCTGGCCGGCGTCATCGGCTTGCTCTCTGGCGTCAGTGCCGGTTTTGCGGTGTTTCAGGTGCGCGAACTGGGGCAGATGGGCGAACCATCCTGGCGCGTGGTGTTCTGGTTTTTTGCCATTGCCAGCCTGTTTGGTGCCGTCTGGCTGGTCCTGGGGCCTGGATTCTCACCGATTCGTCCGGATAATGTGACGGCGCTGCTGGGCGTAGGAGTGTGCGGCATGCTGGGGCAGCTGGCGATGACCATGGCTTACAAGGAAGGCCGCAAATACCTGGTGGCCAGTTTCGCCTACCTTACCGTGGTGTTCTCTGCCTTGTTAGGCGTATTGCTGTGGGGGGATGCGCTGGGGCCGGACGCACTGATGGGCATGGGCATGATCGTGGGGGCCGGCTTGCTGGCGGCCGTACGCTGATGCATGCCGAAATCATGCGCAAGCTTGATGGTTGTCAGCAGAATCTTGACCGCGCGGGGCTAGAATACAATCATGATCGCGCTGCGGCTATTGGCGTGGCATCAACAATAACAGGCAGGACTCACACTTTAGGAGATGCAGCATGATTTCTATCCGCGAACAGGATTATGGTCTGGATGTGGCGCTGTTCAATGAATTCTCGCTGGCGGATTTCAAGCTGTTCGAGGATGCCTTGGTCAAGCGCGTGGCGGAGCAAGGCAAGCCGGATGTGCTGCTGGATCTGACCGAGCTGATCGATTTCACCCTGGACATGGCAGTGGAAGAAGTGAAGTTTGTGCGTGCACATGAAAAAGACTTCGGCCGCATTGCGCTGGTGGTGAGCGATGTATGGATCAAACTGGCTGCGCATATTGCCGGCTTGCTGTCGCACAACCATCTCGAATACTTCGATACCGTGGAAGAGGCGCAGGCCTGGCTGGCCAGGCCGGTTGCCGCTTGATTTTGGGGCGAATGCCGGTACAGTAGCGGTTTTTGTTCAGCAAGAAAGAATAAAAACCGATGTTGAAAAGCATTGCCAGTCGTCTGGCCACTGAACTTGCCGTTCGCGAAAACCAGGTGGCGGCCACTATCGAACTGATCGACGGTGGTGCCACCGTTCCTTTTATTGCCCGTTACCGCAAGGAAGTCACCGGCGGGCTGGATGATACCCAGCTGCGCACCCTGGCCGAGCGACTGGTCTATCTGCGCGAGCTGGATGATCGCCGCGACAGCATCCTCGCCAGCATCCGCGAGCAGGACAAGCTCACCCCCGAGCTGACGGCTGCGCTCTACGCTGCCGACAACAAGACCGCGCTGGAAGACCTGTATCTTCCCTACAAGCCCAAACGCCGCACCAAGGCGCAAATCGCCCGCGAAGCCGGCTTGCAGCCATTGGCCGACAGTCTGCTGGCCGACCCTGCGCAATCCCCGGAAGCACTGGCACTCACTTATCTCAATGTCGAGGCAGGAGTCGGCGATGCCAAGGCCGCACTGGATGGTGCGCGTGCCATTCTGATTGAACAATTTGCCGAAGATGGCGAGCTGCTGGGACGCCTGCGTGAAAAGCTGTGGAACGAGGCCGAACTGGCCGCCAGCGTAGTGGCAGGCAAGGAGCAGGAGGGCGCCAAGTTTGCCGACTACTTCGACCATCGCGAGCCGCTGCGCTCCACCCCCTCGCATCGTGCGCTGGCGCTGCTGCGCGGTCGCAATGAGGGCGTGCTCAGCATTGCGCTCAAATACCAGCCGGACGAAACGCCGATTACCGAGCGTTCCAGCTATGAATTACTGATCGGGCAGCGCTTTGGCGTGCAGGACAAGGGCCGTGCCGCCGACAAATGGCTGCTGGATGGTGTGCGCCTGTGCTGGCGCGCCAAGATTTTCCTGTCGCTGGAGCTGGAACTGATGGGCCGGCTGAAGGACGCCGCCGATGGCGAAGCCATCAAGGTGTTCGCCGACAATCTGCACGATCTGTTGCTGGCGGCGCCGGCCGGGCAACGTGCCACGCTGGGGCTGGATCCGGGCTTGCGTACCGGCGTGAAAGTAGCTGTGGTGGATGGTACCGGCAAGGTGCTGGACACCACCGCCATCTACCCGCACGAGCCACGCCGTGAATGGGACAAATCCATCGCCATTCTGGGTGCACTGTGTGCCCGTCACCATGTCGACCTGGTTGCCATTGGCAATGGCACGGCCAGCCGCGAAACCGACAAGCTGGCACAAGACCTGATCAAGGCCTACCCGCAATTGGGCATGACCAAAATCGTGGTGTCCGAGGCAGGCGCATCGGTATATTCCGCTTCGGAGCTAGCAGCCAAGGAATTCCCGGACATGGACGTCAGCCTGCGCGGTGCCGTCTCCATTGCCCGCCGCCTGCAAGACCCGCTGGCCGAACTGGTGAAGATCGACCCGAAATCCATCGGCGTGGGCCAGTATCAGCACGACGTCAACCAAAGCCAATTGGCGCGCGCACTGGATGCGGTGGTGGAAGATTGCGTGAATGCCGTCGGGGTGGATGTGAATACCGCCTCTGTCCCGCTGCTGACCCGCATCTCCGGGCTGAATAGTACGCTGGCAGCCAATATCGTGGCCTATCGTGATCAGAATGGCGCCTTCAAAAACCGCAAGCAGCTGTTGAAAGTCCCGCGACTGGGTGAAAAGACCTTCGAGCAGGCAGCTGGCTTCCTGCGTATCAGCGGCGGCGACAATCCGCTGGATGCCTCCTCGGTGCACCCAGAAGCCTACCCGGTGGTAGAAAAAATCGTCGCCAGGCTGGGGCGCGAAGTGAAGTCCCTGCTGGGGGATTCGGTGACGCTCAAATCAGTCAAGGCAACGGACTACACGGATGAGCGTTTCGGCCTGCCCACCGTCATGGACATCCTGAAGGAACTGGACAAGCCGGGACGCGACCCGCGACCGGAGTTCAAGACCGCCACCTTTCAGGACGGTGTCGAGGATATCAAGCATCTGCAACCCGGCATGGTGTTGGAAGGTGTGGTCACCAATGTCGCCAACTTTGGTGCCTTTGTTGATATCGGCGTACATCAGGATGGCCTGGTGCACATCTCCGCACTGTCCAGCAAATTCATCGACGACCCGCGCAAGGTGGTGAAGGCCGGTGACGTGGTCAAGGTCAAGGTGCTGGAAGTGGACGTGGCGCGCAAGCGCATCGCCCTTACCATGCGCCTGAGCGATGAGGTCGGCACGGCCAGTCGCGGTGCGCGCCCGGAAGCCGGTCGTGCTGGCGATCAACGTGGCCGCCAGTCACCTTCGCGCGCGCAGCAGCCTGCGGGTGAGTCGGCGATGGCTGCGGCATTTGCCAAGCTGAAGCAGCGTTGAGTGCACGTCAATCACCTATCATATATAGAAGCTAACAAGCCCGGCCCCGCCGGGCTTTTTGCTGCCTGAGCCAGCGTCGAGACCAACTTTTGCGCCCGCCAGCCACCTTTTTCAGTACCCAGGTGAGCACCGGTATGCCATCCACTGTGCGTCCGCAGCAAAACAGTCATGAAACCCGTATTTCATAAAGCATTGCTGTTCAGTGACTTAGCGCGCAGCGGGCCGGGATTTTGCTGGAATGTGCAGATTTCTTCGCACAAAGTGTTGACGAGGGTGGGGCAGGGAGGTATAGTTCGCCTCCTCAGCAGACAACGCAGCGACGGAAACGAAACGCAGCGACCTGCACCGCTCTTTAAAAAAACAGAATAACCGATAGGTGTGAGTGCTTGGCGAAAGCCGCACTTGCACTGCGAGAGAGAAAGTAAACAGTCCAAGAAGTACTTGTTTATTCTTTGATCTTGCGTGCCAGAAGTTGCTATGAGATTGAACTGAAGAGTTTGATCCTGGCTCAGATTGAACGCTGGCGGCATGCTTTACACATGCAAGTCGAACGGTAACAGGGAGCTTGCTCCGCTGACGAGTGGCGAACGGGTGAGTAA